>NZ_NSGT01000041.1:0-59795 GCF_009192905.1 Xanthomonas sp. LMG 12459 | reverse complement strand
CCGGCGCCGGCGTGCGCGGCGTGCACGTGCGCCTGCACGACACCTGGCGCGAGATCCTGGCGCCGGCCAGCTATCCCGCCGCGGCCACCGAACTGCTGGGCGAGGCCTGCGTCGCCGCGGCCCTGTTCACCGGCCATACCAAGGTCGACGGGCGCCTGTCGGTGCAGTTGCGCAGCCAGGGCGCGCTGCGCACCCTGTTCGCCGAGTGCACCGCCGCCGGCACGCTGCGCGGCATCGTCCAGTTGGGCGAAGGCCAGGACGCGCCGCGCGACCTGCGCGCGCTCGGCGACGACGCCCTGCTGGCGATCACCATCGAGAACCCCGGTCTGGATCCGCGCGAACCGCAGCGCTACCAGAGTCTGGTGGCGATGTCCTCGGCCGAGCTGGACGAAGCCTTCGAGGACTACTTCCGCCAGTCCGAGCAGTTGCCGACGCGGCTGATCCTGGCCGCCGACGGTGCGCACGCCGCCGGCCTGCTGCTGCAGAAGCTGCCGGGCAACGCCGGCGACGAGGACGGCTGGAACCGCGCCGGCGCGCTGTTCGAGACCGTCGGCGAGGCCGAACTGCTGGCCACGCCGGCCGAAACCCTGCTGCACCGGCTGTTCCACGAGGAGACCCCGGAGCTGCTCGGCGACCGCCCGCTGCGCTTCGGCTGCTCGTGCTCGCGCGAGCGGGTCGCGGCGATGCTGCGCTCGCTCGGCGAGGAAGAAGCGCGGGCGGCGGCCGAGGCGACCGGCCAAGTTGAGATCCGCTGCGAGTTCTGCGGCCGCCACTATGACTTCCCCTTGACGGAATTCGGAGTATTGTTTGCCGTAACGCAGGCTGAACCGACGTCCTCGGAGCGCTTGCACTAGCTGAAACGCGCGTCGCGACCGGGGAGTCCGACTTGTTAAAGAAACATAAACTCTCTAGCATCGACCACCCTGTCCGGCGGGAACTTTCGTGCCCGCCCCAAGTCTCAGATTGCTGATGCGACCCGTCCTGCGCCTACCGCTCGCCCTGCTGATCGCCCTCGCGGCGAGCACGGGCGCGCACGCGCAGAGCAAGCCCGCCACTGGTCACGACCGTACCGTGCTGCCGGTCTGGAACAAGGGCAGCGGCAAGGTCGAGGCGCTGCTGTACCTGGAGCCCACCGGCGAACAGGCGGTCGGCGCGCGCTGGCATTTCGGCCGCAACTCCCTGGATGCCGCATTCGGCCTGTCCTCCGGCGACTCGCTTGGCCTGCTGTGCAACAGCGCCAGCGGCGGCAGCATCAGCGGCTTGGCCAGCCACTGCATGCTGGCCAGCCTGGGCGACGACGACGGCACCACCGGCCACCATGTCGCCGCCACGACCACCTTCAACCGCCCCGGCGGGCGCCTGTCGCTGTCGGCGGGCA
Organism: Xanthomonas sp. LMG 12459; assembly: GCF_009192905.1. Classification (NCBI taxonomy): domain Bacteria; kingdom Pseudomonadati; phylum Pseudomonadota; class Gammaproteobacteria; order Lysobacterales; family Lysobacteraceae; genus Xanthomonas; species Xanthomonas sp. LMG 12459. The sequence continues at coordinate 58,417 of NZ_NSGT01000041.1, read as the reverse complement.
CCGGCCGCGAGAACCTCCCCGCCTGGCTGGCCGGCGCCAACAAGACGCCGTCGATGCGGATGGAGCAGAACGACCTGACCGTCTTCGCGCAGCAGAACATCGGCCGCGAGGGCTTCGTCTCGATCGGCGGCACTTACGCCAAGGCCCGCCTGGTGCCGATCGCCGACGCCACCCCAGCCATGCTCGACCGCTGGGACAGCAAGAGCCTCAGCATCGGCGGCGGCTACGGCTCGTTCAGCGCCAACGTGATCGGCCGCGTCGTCGACGCCCCCGGCCAACCCGGCAAGTGGACCGGCCTGGGCGTGGGCCTGACCTGGCGTACCCCGTGGAGCGGCCAGCTGACCGTGGGCGCCGAGAACGTCATCACCCGCGGCAAGAACCCGTTCTCGCCGAACAACATCAGCACCGAAGAGGGGACCATCCCCTACGTGCGCTACGAGCAGGATCTGTAGGCCTCGCCAACTCGGTTTCACCACGAGACACACGCCGCCTGCCCAACAGCTCCTCAAGGGGCTTTTTCCATTTCTGAAACACCACAAGACGGGGCGTCCAACGTCTTTCAACTCCCCGCTCTTAACGACTCTTTAATTTCAGCGGGAACGCAGTTACTATCGGTTCACCCTACGGTTTTGGCTCCGCATTTCGGCGCCCCGTCGGCCAGTTCGCAACCATATCGCATTCGGAGAGAGAGCCAATGATCTGCAAGACCACCAAACTGCGCGACGCAGTTTTGATCGCCCTTGCCGCGAGTACGGGCGGTGCCGCCAGCGCCGCGTTCGCACAGGACGCCAACAGCGGTACCACCACGCTCGACCGCATCGAAATCACCGGCTCGCGCATCAAGCGCGCCGACGTGGAGACGTCGCAGCCGGTCTTCAGCATGTCGCGCGAAGACATCCAGGCGCAGGGCCTGACCTCGATCGGCGACGTGCTGCAGAATCTGTCTGCCAACGGCTCCACGCTTAACTCCACCTATAACAACGGTGGTAACGGCGAAACCCGCGTCAGCCTGCGCAACCTCGGCTCCAATCGCACCCTGGTACTAGTCAACGGCCGCCGCTGGGTCGCTGGCACCGGTCTGGGCGGCGCCACCGATCTGAACACCATCCCGACCGCCGCCATCGAGCGCGTGGAAGTCCTGAAGGACGGCGCCTCGGCGATCTATGGCTCCGACGCGATCGCCGGCGTGGTCAACATCATCCTGCGCAAGGATTTCGACGGCGCCGAAGCAAACGCCTATTACGGCCAGTTCAGCAAGGGCGATGGCGCGCGCCAGAGCTTCGACGTGACCATCGGCAGCACCGGCGAACGCTTCAGCGCGCTGTTCGGCGCCGGCTACGTCAAGGAAGATCCGGTGATGGCCGGCGACCGCGCGATTTCCGCCGTGCCGATCTACAAGACGGGCACCGCCTTCGGCAGCACCACCAGCCCGAACGGTCGCTTCGCGGTGTGCAACGGCACCTTCGCCAATGGCGTGTGCAGCGGTACCCAGACCCGTCCGAACGGCACGACCGGCCAATTCGGCTACGACGCCGGCTCGACACCCGCCAACTGGCGCAACTGGGGCGCGGGCGTCAACGATCTCTACAACTTCGCCCCGGACAACTACCTGCTGACTCCGCAGGAGCGCAAGTCGATCTTCGGCCAGGCGATGTTCAAGATCACCGACAACGTCAGCTTCTCCGCACAGGCGACCTACAACAATCGCCAGTCCGAGCAGTTGCTCGCCTCGATGCCGATCGTGCTCGGCACAGGCCCCGGCGCCGGCGTCCAGGCCCGCACCATCGCGATCTCGCCGAATAGCATCTACAACCCGTTCGGCCGCACCGTCTCGCGCGTGCAGCGTCGCGCCACCGAAACCGGCGGCCGCAGCTTCAAGCAGAACGTCGATACTTTCGGCTTCGTCGGCGCCCTTGAGGGCAGCTTCGAGCTGGGCGATCGCTACTTCTCCTGGGATGCGGGCATGAGCTATGGCCGCAACGACCAGAACGACACCACCACCGGCCTGTTCAATCTGCTGTCGCTGCGCAACGCGGTGGGTCCGTCCTTCATCGACGCCACCGGCACCGCGCGTTGCGGCACCCCGGGTGCGATCGTCAACGGCTGCGTGCCGGCGAACCTGCTGGGCGGCGTCGGCGGCCTGACCCCGGAGATGCTGAACTACATCACCTTCGTCGCGCACGACGAATACCAGTACAAGATGAAGCAATACTTCGCCAACCTCACCGGCGAAGTCGCCGACCTGCCCGGCGGCACCCTGGCCTTCGCCGCCGGCGTGGAGCACCGTGCCGAAAGCGGCTACGACTCGCCGGACGCGCTGATCGCCTCGGGCAACACCACCGGCAACGTGCGCACCCCGACCTCGGGCGGCTATTCGCTGGACGAAGCCTACCTGGAAATCTCCATCCCGCTGCTCAAGGACGTGACCCTGTTCAAGGAGCTGGAATTCGACGTCGCAACGCGCTATTCGAAGTACGACACCTTCGGCAACACGGTCAACAGCAAGTTCGGTTTCAAGTGGAAGCCGATCGACGACCTGCTGATCCGCGGCAACTGGGCGCAGGGCTTCCGCGCGCCGTCGGTGTCCGAGCTGTTCCAGGGCGTCGCCGACAGCTTCGAGCAGATCGCCGACCCCTGCTCGACGACCTTCGGCGGCGGCTATGCGGGCCTGACCGCCGAACAGCGCGCGCGCTGCTCCGCGCAGGGCGTACCGGCGGGCGGCTACGACCAGGGCAACGCGCAGATCCGCATCAGCACAGGCGGCAACGTCAACCTGAAGCCGGAAACCTCCACCACCAAGACCCTCGGCTTCGTCTGGAGCCCGAGCTTCGTCAGCGGCTTCGACGTGTCGCTGGACTGGTGGCAGATCAAGCTGGAAAACACCATCACCAGCTTCAGCGGCCAGCGCATTCTGGACGATTGCGTGAAGGATGGGGTCGCTCAGGCCTGCTCGCTGTTCTCGCGTAACGCCGACGGTTCCATCAACGAACTGCTGTCCGCTGGCCTGAACATCGGCTCAACGCTGGTGGAAGGTTATGACATGACCGTCAACTACCGCCTGCCCGAGCAGTCGTGGGGCACGCTGTCCTTCAACTGGGATACCACCTACTACGCCCGGAACGAGGACAACAACGACGGCAACAACAAGGTCGGCGAGTACTCGGATCGCAACAATAACTGGCGCATCCGCTCCAACCTGTTGGCGCGCTGGGAGTTGGGCGATGTCGGCGCCACCTGGTCGATGCGCTACTACTCCAAGCAGGACGAACCCTGCCCGTTCAGCACCAACGACTATGGCTTCGGCCAACTCTGCAGCAACTTCAACACCAACCCGGACCTGTCCTACAACAAGCTGGGCGCCACCGTGTACAACGATGCGTCCTTCTATTGGAAGGCGCCCTGGAACGCGAAGATCACCCTGGGCGTGAACAACATCTTCGCCCGCAACCCACCGGTCTCGTACACGACCTTCGCCAACAGCTTCGATCCGCAGTACGAAGTGCCGGGCCGTTTCCTGTACATGCAGTACAACCAGAAGTTCTGATCCACTCGTCGTCGCGTCACCCGATGCAGCCCCGCAAGGGGCTGCATCTTTTTTTGGGCGACGGAACCGGTCGATTGCGACGGCAGCTCGATCCGGGGCTCCGGCGGGCGTCGGCTACGCCAGTCCCAGAGCGGAGCGTAACGGCTGCAGTTGCGCCGCATACGGCGCCCACACCCGCGCGCGATCCGCGCGCAGACCACCCTGCATCAGTCCGACGCTCGCCGTCGCGACCGCGCCATGAGCCCGCTCCAGATCCAGCATCTGCGGCTGGTACGGCAATCCGCAGAAGGCCGCGACCTGGCGCAACGTCGCCTCCGGCTGCGCGACCAGCGCTGCGTAATCGACCCGCAACAGTGCGTCGGGCAGGCTGCGCTCCCAATGCTGCATCAGCCGCTGGTGTGCAACGAAGTAGCCGGCCATTTCATGCTGCGTGTAGGAATAGCCGGCCACGCCCGAATACAGCACGCGCAGATTGGAGAAGCAGGTATCCATCGGATCGCGCGCCATCCACACGATCCTGGCTTGCGGCAACGCCTTGCGGATGAAGCCGACATTCAACGCATTGGCCGGCAGTTTCTCCACGAGGACATCCCGGCCCTGGACTGCCCACGCGGCCGCGTGCAGATAGTCGGCACCTGCGCGGCGCAGCGCGTCCGAATCCAGGCGCGCGAGCATATCCAGCGAGAGCGCATCCCGCGCCGCGGTATTGGTGACGCCGCGCAGTTGCTCGGGAAACAGATAGGACTCGCCCACCGAGCGGACCTGGGAATGGCGCACGAGCATCTGTTCGAGCAGCGTGGTGCCGCTGCGGTGCATTCCCACGATGAAGATCGGACGCGGACCACCTTCCGTTATCGGCATCGGCTCGGCCAGATACGCCGGCGAACACCGCCGCTCGATGCCATCCAGCAAGGCCAGCGAATCGGACAGGCGGTAATCGATGCGCCGGCGCGCGCTGCCGCATGCCTGCTCCAGTGCCTGCCATGCCTCGGCGTGCTCGCCCAGATCGTGCAGTTCCTTGTGCAGGGCGAAATTCAGATAGGTTTCGCCCATGGAACCTGGCGGACAGCGCCTCAGCGCGTCGCGCAGGCGGCCCACATGATTGGACGCGTGCCGCTGGGTATGCAGCGCGGCCATCATCCAGAACGCCTGCGCCATCGCCGGATCGGCACGTAATGCCGCTTCGTAGTGGATTTCGGCACCGTTGCGGTCGCCGAGGAAGAACAACAGGTTGCCCTTGAAGTACAACGAAGCGGCATGCCCCGGCGCAAGACGCAGGCCGCGCTCCACCAGGGTCAATGCCAGCGCGTGCTCGCCGATGTCGCTCAGCAGCACCGCCGCTTCGGCCAGTTGCTGCGGCGACATGGCCGAGAGCAACGACTGATCGCGCAACAGCGCGATCAGTCGCTCGTATTCGTTGAAATGGCGCAGGCGCCTGGCCAGTTCGAACGCCTGTGCCGGGCTCAACCGGGACATCGCGGCCAGCCTCATCGTCGCGGTCTTGGCCTCCGCATGGCGTCCCAGCACCAGAAGAGCGTGCGACAGGCCCAGATAGCCATCGGCCTGGTCCGGCGCCAGCGCCACGGCCTGCGCGAACGCGACCTCGGCACGATCGAACCGCCGCGCTGCGATCGCACTGCGGCCCTGGGCCAGCAACGCGCCGATCTGCTCATCGGAGCCGGTCATCATCTTCCTTCAGGATTGCCTGGGCGTTGACGCGCGCCGGCCCAGCCTCAGCCGGGAATCAAGGTCACGATGACGTGTTCGACGTAGGCTTCGAAGTCCTCGCGCGCCTGCTTGGGCTGGTGCAATTGCAGCGACAGCTGCAGGAAGCCGACGTAGGCGGCATAGGCCAGGCGTGCGCGATGTTGCGCATCGGTCCGGCTGAGCCCGGCCTGGCGGAACGAGGCGATCAGATACTCCATGCGCCGCTGCGAGACCCGGTCGATCACCGGCCGCACCGCAGGATGATCGAGCGCCTTCAGCAACTCGCTGTAGATGATGTGCGGCTTGACCTCGTGCGCGACCAGTTGGAACAGCGCGCGCAGCCGCGTGCGCGGATCCGGCACCTCTTCCAGGCTGCCGAACACCTGCTGCTGTTCGACCAGTTCCCAGCGCTCCAGCGCGGCCTGCAGCAGCGCATCGCGCGAGGGGAAGTGCCAGTAGAAGCTGCCCTTGGTGACGCCCAGGCGCCGCGCCAGCGGCTCCACCGCCACCGCGCTCACGCCCTGTTCGGCGATCAGGTCCAGGGCGGCCTGCGCCCAGTCTTCGGCACTGAGCCGGTTGTTGCGGCCACCGCCGGAAGCGGCGCCGTCGTCGGAGGAAGGAGCGGGCGCGGTATTCATCCGTGGATTTAACCATACGGGGACGTCGGTTGCAGTATGTGGCCTTCACAAGGGCGGCGCAAATGCCCGGCAGCATTGGCTTTTCGCACCCATACTGCATCGTATTGACATGCCGCGCAGAGCAACCATACTATCTCGTATGGTTTCCGCTTCCGCCACCGTCCCGCATGCCGCCTCGGCTACCCTCTCGGGTGCCGGCGAGCTGGCGCTGGCCGCGACCGTCACCGGTCCCGGCGAAGCGGGATCGGTGCTGTTCGCGCATGGCTTCGGCCAGACCCGGCATGCCTGGTCGGCGACCGCCGCGGCGCTGCAGGCGCATGGGTACCGTAGCGTCGCCTACGACGCGCGCGGCCATGGCGACTCCGCACGCAACCCGGCGGACCTGCCCTATCGCGGCGAGCAGTTCACCGACGACCTGATCGTGGTCGCCGGCGAGATGTCGCCGCCACCGGTGCTGGTCGCCGCCTCGATGGGCGGGCTGTTCGGGCTGATCGCCGAATCGCGCTGGCCGGGCCTGTTCCGCGCGATGGTGCTGGTGGACATCACCCCGCGCTGGCAGCCGGCCGGGGTCGAGCGCATCCTCGCTTTCATGACCGCGCATCCGCAGGGCTTCGCCAGCCTGGACGAGGCCGGCGACGCGATCGCCGCCTACCTGCCGCAGCGCGCGCGCAAGTCGCCCGAGGCGCTGCGCAGCGTCCTGCGGCAACACGCCGACGGCCGCTGGTACTGGCACTGGGATCCGCGCCTGGTCGAAGAGCTGGCGCGCGACAGCGACCAGCACCAGGGCGCGATCGCGCAGGCCGCCGCACACGTGCAGTGCCCGCTGCTGCTGATCAGCGGCGGCCGCAGCGACCTGGTCACGCCGCAGACCATCGAAGAGTTCCTGTCGCTGGTGCCGCATGCGCAGCATGCGCATCTGCCCGAGGCCACGCATATGCTGGCCGGCGACGACAACGCCGCATTTACCGCCACTGTGTTGCACTACCTGGACGCCCTGCCACCGGCCTGCGCCGGCGCATCGTCCGCCGTCACCGAGTACCTCCCCGGAGCACGCCCATGAGCATCATTGCCCCCTTCCTCGTGTTGTTGCTGGCCGGCGCGTTCGCCGCCTATCACCGCATGCGGCTCGCCGTCTGGGCCGCGTTGAGCGCCACGCTGCTGGTCGCGTGCTGGCTGCTCGGCGCCAACCACGTCGCCACCATCGTCGCGGCCGTCGTGCTGGCGGTGGTCGCGATGCCGCTGCTGTTGCCGTTCGTGCGCAAGCCGCTGCTCACCGCGCCGATGCTGAAGGTGTTCCGCAAGGTGCTGCCGCCGCTGTCGCAGACCGAGCGCATCGCTCTGGAAACCGGCTCGGTCGGCTTCGAAGGCGAGCTGTTCACCGGCGACCCTGACTGGCAGAAGCTGCTGAACTATCCCAAGCCGCAGCTGACCGCCGAAGAGCAGGCCTTCCTCGATGGCCCGGTGGAAGAGCTGTGCCGGATGACCAACGACTGGGAAATCACCCACGTCCACGCCGACCTGCCACCGGAGATCTGGAGCTTCATCAAGAAGAACAAGTTCTTCGGCATGATCATTCCGAAGGAATACGGCGGTTTGGGCTTCTCCGCGCTGGCCCACCACAAGGTGATCCAGAAGATCGCCTCGGTCTCCAGCGTGGTCAGTTCCACCGTCGGCGTGCCCAACTCGCTGGGCCCGGGCGAACTGCTGCTGCATTACGGCTCCAAGGAGCAGAAGGACTACTACCTGCCGCGTCTGGCGGTGGGCCAGGAAGTGCCCTGCTTCGGCCTGACCGGTCCGTTCGCCGGCTCCGATGCCACCTCGATCCCCGACTACGGCATCGTCTGCAAGGGCGAGTGGAACGGCGCCAACGTGCTCGGCGTCAAGCTGACCTTCGACAAGCGCTACATCACCCTGGCCCCGGTGGCGACCCTGGTCGGCCTGGCGTTCCGCATGTACGACCCGGAAGGCCTGATCGGCGACACCAAGGACATCGGCATCACCCTGGCGCTGCTGCCGCGGGAGACCCCGGGGGTCGAGATCGGCCGCCGCCACTTCCCGCTGAACTCGCCGTTCCAGAACGGCCCGATCCATGGCCGCGAAGTGTTCATCCCGCTGAGCCAGCTGATCGGCGGCGTGGAAATGGTCGGCAAGGGTTGGAACATGCTCAACGAGTGCCTGGCCGTCGGCCGCTCGATCACCCTGCCCTCCACCGCCAGCGGCGGCGCCAAGTTCGGCGCGGTCGTCACCGGCGCGTATGCGCGCATCCGCAAGCAGTTCGGCCTGTCGGTCGGCCGCTTCGAAGGCGTGGAAGAGGCGCTGGCGCGGATCGGCGGCAAGGCCTATGCGATCAGCGCGCTGTCGCAGGCCACCGCCGCGGCGGTGGACCGCGGCGACGTGCCGTCGGTGCCGTCGGCGATCGCCAAGTACCACTGCACCACGATGAGCCGCGAGGTCATCAGCGACGTGATGGACGTGGTCGGCGGCAAGGGCATCATCCTCGGCCCGCGCAACTTCGCCGGCCGCAGCTGGCAGGCCGCGCCGATCGCGATCACCGTGGAAGGCGCCAACATCATGACCCGCAGCCTGCTGATCTTCGGCCAGGGCGCGATCCTGTGCCATCCGTGGGTGATGAAGGAGATGAAGGCCGCCGGCAATCCGGATCACAAGGCCGGCGTCGACGAGTTCGACCGCAACCTGTTCGGCCACATCGGCTTCGCCATCTCCAACGCGGTGCGTTCGCTGTGGTTCGGCCTGACCGCCGCGCGCATCGGCGCCGCGCCGGGCGATGCCTACACCCGCCGCTACTTCCGCAAGCTGGACCGCTACTCGGCGAACCTGGCGCTGATGGCCGACGTGTCGATGCTGATGCTCGGCGGCAAGCTGAAGTTCAAGGAGTCGCTGTCCGGACGCCTGGGCGATGTGCTGAGCCACATCTACATGACCAGCGCCATGCTCAAGCGTTACCACGACGACGGCGCGCCGGCCACCGACCAGCCGCTGCTGGCCTGGGCCTTCCACGACAGCGTGCACAAGATCGAGCTGGCGTTGTCGGCGGCGCTGCGCAACTTCCCGATCCGTCCGGTCGGCTGGCTGATGTGGGCGCTGATCTTCCCGTGGGGCCGCCGCGCCGAAGCGCCGGGCGACCGCCTGGGCCACCGCGTCGCCGCGCTGCTGATGACGCCGAACGAAGCCCGCGATCGCCTGGGCCAGGGCGTGTTCCTGACCCCGTGCGAGAACAACCCCGGCGGCCGCATCGCCAGCTACCTGACCAAGGCGGTGCTGGCCGAGCCGGTGGAGCGCAAGTTCCTGAAGGCGCTCAAGAGCAAGGGCATCGAATCGCTGGACTTCGCCTCGCAGCTGGACGAGGCGGTGCGCCAAGGCGTGCTGTCGGCCGACGAGCGCCGTCAGCTGGAGGAGCTGCGCGAGATCACCATGGACACGATCAGCGTCGACGACTTCGACACCGACGAACTGCGTTCGGCGAGCTACTACCAGCGTGCCGCAGCGGCGGCCGACGACGGGCATTCGCGCGAAGCGGCCTGATCGTCCTGACCATGCGACACCCACGACGGCGGACTTCGGTCCGCCGTCGTGCGTTCGGGGGAACTGCAATGAGCCGACTGCTCTCGCTCTACCGCCGCATGCAAGGCTGGCCCGGGGGATCCTGGCTGTTCTCGCGTGCGGTGTGCTTCAAGGCGCCCTACTTCGCCAGCATCGCCCCGCGCATCACCGTCCTGGAGCCGGGCCGCTGCGAGGCGCGCATCGCGCACCGGCGGCGGGTCAGCAACCACATCGGCACGGTACACGCGATCGCGCTGTGCAACCTGGCGGAACTGGCCGGTGGAGTGATGGTCGACGCCAGCCTGCCGCCGTCGATGCGCTGGATCCCCAAGGGCATGCGGGTGGAATACCGCAGCAAGGCGCTCGGCCCGATGCATGCGGTGGCCACGCCGGACGTGGCGATCGTCGCCGCCGAGCGTGGTTACGACCTGCCGGTCAGCGTGGAGATCCGCGATACGCACGAGCACGTGGTGTGCTTCGCGCGCATCGCCATGTGGGTGTCGCCACGCGCGCCGGCCACGGCCTCGCCCTGATCGCAGCGTCGCGTGCGCGGTGCGTGGCTCAATACGCCAGCAGCAGCGCCGCGATCGCCAGCGCTGCCGGCAGCGCCTGCACGAACACGATGCGGCGGCTGACGCTCCAGCCGCCGTACAGGCCGGCCACGACCACGCAGCCGAGGAAGAACAGCATCACGTCGACCCGCTGCGCGACCAGGCCCCAGGCCAGGCCGGCGGCGAGGAAGCCGTTGTAGAGCCCCTGATTGGCCGCCAGCACGCGCGTGGCCTGCGCCTTCTCCGGCGAATTGCGGAACACCTTCATGCCCAACGGACGCGTCCACAGGACCATCTCCAGCACCAGGATGTACACGTGCAGCAGCGCGACCGCGCCGACCAGGATCGAAGCCAACAGGATCATCGTGCTATCCGGCACAGGAGACAGGGCGTCAGCATAGCCAGCGGCCCGATGGGCGGCCAGTCCCCCGCCACGCGGCGCCGGCTCAGCGCGTTGGCGGCGTGCGTTCCGGCGGCAGCTTGGCCGCCTCGCGCAGCAGCCGCCACGCGCCCAGGGTCATGCCGGAGGCGGCCAGCAGGCCCGCGACGAACACCACCTGCGAGCCGAACCCCGACAGCAGCTTGTACAACCACGCGAAGCTGAGGTCGCTGCCACGGTAGATCACCGTATCGATCGCCGCGCCGGCCTTGTAGCGCCATTCGCGGCCGACCCGGGTGTACAGGGTCTCGCGGGCCGGCTTGGCCAGGGAGAACTCGCCGGCGCGGGTCACCACCTGCACCACCGCCACCAGCATCGGCAGCGGCGACACCGCCAGCACCGAATAGCCGAGCAGGATCGCGCAGCCGGGGATCAGCAGCGCCGGCCCGATGCCGAAGCGCGACAGCAGCGCGCGGGTGACCAGCAACTGCAGCACCAGGGTCACTGCGTTCACCGCCAGGTCGATGTTCGCGTAGAAGGCGGTACTGGCCGCCGCATCGGTGTACAGGCGGCGCACGATCGCCGCCTGTTCGTTGTACAGCAGGGTGCCCACGCCCACGCCGAACACCGACATCAGCGCCAGCCAGCGCAGCAGCGGCTCGCGCGCGATCAGCTTCAGCCCGGCCAGCACGTCGCCGCCCATCGGCGCCTCGCCGCCGACCACGCCGCGCTCGCGTTCGCGGGCGACCGCCCACAGCCGCAGGCGCAGCAGGCACACCACGCTGACCACCAGGAAGCCGGCCGACACCAGCATCAGGTTGGCGATGCCGATGCGTTCGACCAGGCTGCTGGCGATCACCGGCCCCAGGAACGCGCCGAGCGTGCCGGCGGCGCCGATGTAGCCGTAGCAGGCGCGCGCTTCGGTGTTGCTGAAGACATCGGCCATGAAGCTCCAGAACACCGCCACCGCGAACAGGTTGAACACCGAAATCCACAGGAAGAAGGCCATGCCGCGCCCGGGCACGCCGCTGTCGAACAGCACGTAGAACAGCAGCAGCGTGGCGATGAAGAAGCCGTACACCACCGGCAGGAACACCCGCCGCGGATAGCGGCTGACCAGCGCCCCGTAGATCGGCTGCAGCAACAACATGATCAGGAAGGTGCAGGTGAACAGCACCTGCAGCGCGAATTCCTTCAGCGGCATGCCGTGCGCGGCGAAGAACGCGATCATCGCCGGCGGGAACACCGCGGCCACGTCGGCGGAGGCGCCCATCGCCTCGCGCACCGGCCGCAGCACGTAGTAGCCGCTGAGCAGCGAGAAGAAGTACAGGAATGCCCACGCCAGCGGCGGCGAATCGCGCAGGGCACCGCGCAGCCGCGCCAGCGCACCGGGGGCATGCGGGGTGGCGCTCATCGGCGGCGGACCCTGGCGCAAAAACGGGACATGGCGATTTTCGGGGGGCGGAAAACGCGCACGGTAGCTGATGCACCGCAACACCGCCAGCGCGTGCGCGATCCACCGCCCGCGCCGTACGCGCATCGCGCGCGGCGAACGGCCGCGCCGAGCATATGCTCTATCCTCGGCGACTAGCGTCGGCGCCAGGAACTCAGGGGACACCGCGGGTGTACGACTACATCATCATCGGCGCAGGCTCGGCCGGCTGCGTGCTCGCCAACCGCCTGAGCGAGGACCGCGACTGCAAGGTGCTGCTGATCGAGGCCGGGCCGCGCGACCGCAATCCCTTCATCCACATGCCCGCGGGCCTGGCGCGCCTGGCCAGCAACCGCCGCATCAACTGGAACTACCTGACCGAGGCCGAGCCGGCCTTAAACGACCGCCGCCTTTGGTGGCCGCGCGGCAAGGTGCTGGGCGGTTCCAGCTCGATCAACGCGATGTGCTACGTGCGCGGCGTGCCCGCCGACTACGACGACTGGGCGGCCGACGGCGCCGATGGCTGGGACTGGCGCGGCGTGCTGCCGTACTTCCGCCGCAGCGAATGCAACAGCCGCGGTGGCGATGCGCTGCATGGCGGCGACGGCCCGCTGCACGTCTCCGACCTGCGCTACCACAACCCGCTCTCGGACGTGTTCGTGGCTGCCGCGCAGGAAGCGGGCTTCCCGCACAATCCCGATTTCAACGGCCCGCAGCAGCAGGGCGTGGGCCTGTACCAGGTCACCCAGAAGGACGGCGCACGCTGCTCGGCCGCGGTCGCCTACCTGGCGCCGGCGCGGGCGCGGGACAACCTGCAGGTGGTCACCGACGCGCTGGTGCTGCGCCTGCTGATCGAAGGTGGACGCGTGGTCGGCGTCGCCTATGCGCAGGACGGCCGCGAGGTGCAGGCGCGCGCCGCGCGCGAAGTGCTGCTCAGCGCCGGCGCGGTGAACTCGCCGCAGCTGCTGATGCTCTCGGGCATCGGCCCGGCCGATGCGCTGCGCCGCCACGGCATCGCGGTGCAGCTGGACCAGCCGCAGGTCGGCGCCAACCTGCAGGATCACCTGGACGTGTGCACGCTGTACCGCACCCGCCCGGGCATCAGCTACGACCGCCGCAACCAGGCCAAGATCGCCTTCGACTATTTCCTGCGTGGGCACCGCGGCGCCGGCAGCAGCAACATCGCCGAGGCCGGCGGCTTCATCCGCTCGCCATTGGCGCCGGACGCGCGCGCCGACATCCAGTTGCACTTCGTGCCGGCCATGCTCGATGACCACGGCCGCAACCGCCTGCCCGGCGACGGCTTCACCCTGCACGCCTGCCACCTGCAGCCGCGCAGCCGCGGCCGCATCGCGCTCAACGACGCCGACCCGCGCACGCCGGCGCGGATCCAGGCCAACTATCTGAGCGATCCCGACGGCTTCGACCTGCGCATGCTGGTGGAATGCGCGCGCCTGGCGCGGCACATCCTGCAGCAGCCGGCGTTCGATGCATGGCGCGGCGCGCCGCTGCTGCCGGCACGCGAGGACCTGGACGAGGCCGGGCTGGTCGCCTTCATCCGCGCCAAGGCCGAAACCATCTATCACCCGATCGGCACCTGCCGCATGGGCAGCGATGCGCAGGCGGTGGTCGACCCGCAGCTGCGCCTGCGCGGACTCGACGGCCTGCGCGTAGTGGACGCCTCGGTGATGCCGCGCCTAGTCAGCGGCAACACCAACGGCCCGACGATGATGATCGCCGAGCGCGCTGCGGATCTGATCCGTGGGCGGGCTGTGCTGCGGGAGGGGTGAGGCGGTTGTTTGGGGGGCGCAAGGCCTCATGACGCGGCGATTTGCCGACCGTTGCTGCCGCAGTTCTGCTGGTGCTATGTGACGTACCCTCACCCCAACCCCTCTCCCGGGGGGAGAGGGGCTGAAGCGGGGCTTGCGCGGCACGGCGATTGCATGTCCGTGGGCATCCGCCGCAGTCCCCGCCACCGCTCCGCCGGCAGGCCTGCACACCCCCATCCGAGGCGGGAAATCCCCAGCAGGATCAAGGCGATGCCTATTCATCTTCTCCCAGTTTGTGCATTCGAGAAATCCGGCGCTAGAATCGTGGCCGGCAGCACCTCACAGGCCTCAGGCGCAATGACACAGAACAGCAGGCACCGGCTCCTTCGACCGGTGGCAACCGGGTTGCTCGGGGCATTGCTGCCCTTTGCGATGTCCTCCACCGCACAGACGCCGGCGCCCGCGCAACCGCTGCCGCCGCCGCTGCACACCGAAGCCACGCGCTACACCTCGCCGACCCAGCCGCTGCCCTACCGCGCTTCGCTCACCCAGAGCCAGGTGCTGCCGCTGGCCAAGGACTTCGATGTCGCCGCGCTGGAGTCGGTGGCCGAACAGTTGACCTATGGCGAGCGCGTGCCCGGCCTGGCGATGGCCATCGTGCACAACGGCCAGGTGCTCAGCGCGCGCGGCTACGGCGTCACCGACGTCAATCGCCCCGAGCAGGTCGATGCGCACACCGTGTTCCGCCTGGCCTCGCTGTCCAAGGCGTTCGCCGGCACCATGGCCGGCCTGCTGGTCAACGACGGCACCCTGCGCTGGGACAGCAAGGTCGTCGACTACGTGCCCGGCTTCCAGCTCAGCGACCCGGTCGCCACGCGCCAGTTGAACGTCGCCGACCTGCTCAGCCACCGCGTCGGCCTCACCTACAACGCCTACGACCGCGACGTCGAATCCAACATCGACTACTACACGCTCAGCCACAAGCTGGCCTATGCGCCGCTGAAGTGCGCGCCGGGCGAGTGCTACGCCTACCAGAACGTCGCCTTCAGCCTGATCGGCGACGTGGTGTTCGCCGCGTCCGGCAGCTTCTACGAGCAGTCGGTGGAGCGGCGCATCTTCAAGCCACTGGGCATGAACGACGCCAGCATGGGCCTGGCCGGCATCCAGGCCAGCCCGCGCTGGGCGCGCCCGCACGTGCGCAGCCGCAACGGCTGGGTCTCGCTGACGCCCAAGCCGACCTACTACCGCCTGGCGCCGGCCGCCGGCGTCAACGCCAGCATCAGCGACATGGCGCAGTGGTTGATCGCGCAGACCGGGCATCGCCCGGACGTGTTGCCGGAGCCATTGCTGGCGACCCTGCACGCGCCGCTGATCCTCACCCCGGGCGAGATGCGCTCGGGCTGGCGCCGCGCGCGGGTCAACTCGGCCAGCTACGCGCTGGGTTGGCGCGTGTTCGACTACTCCGGCCACCAGGTGATCTTCCATGCCGGCGCGGTGCAGGGCTACCGCGGCCTGATCGCACTGGTGCCGGAACGCGACCTCGGCGTGGCCATCCTGTGGAACGGCGAAAGCGGCCTGCCCTCGGGCCTGCTGCCGACCGTGCTCGACCGCGCGATCGGCCTGCCGGCGCAGCGCTGGCTGGACGTGGACACCGACTTCGGCAGCGACAACCTGATGGCCGAGCGTCCGGACCCGAAGGACAAGAAGGGCGCCTCCTCGTCCAAGTCGGTGGCCTCGCCGCACTGAGCGCGTCCTCCCGCAGCATCCCCGCAGAAGGCGGCGCAAGCCGCCTTCTGCTGTCTGCAGCGCTGACTGCACCGCGTGTGCCCCTTCCCGGCTGGGACGCGGTGCCGTTCCCGCAGCAACGACACGGCGTGGTCTCCGCCGCACTGACCGCGCGCTCGCGCAGCATCCTCGCGAACGGGCGCGAGAACCGCCTTTCTGCTGTCTACAGCGCTGACCTGCGCCGCGTGCGCCCTTTTTCCCGACGCGGGGACGCAGTCCTGTCCCGGCTGCGGCGATGCGCCGGAACGAGCGGGCCATAAAAGTGTGGCCGCAACGCCGACGTCGTGCCTGGACGAACGATCGGCGACTGCGTCGCCCCAGCGGCAGCAGGCGCTGGGAGCGCCCGCGTACGGCCGCGGTGAGGGTGGTGGCGCACCGCCGCTTCCAAGATCGCGCACAGGGCACACGCCGCGCCCTCTCGGCATTGTTCGCGATCCGGCATCGGGTGTCGCTGCACCCCGCATCGCCGCAGGCTGCCGTTGGCGTGCTGGCAACCCGGTGCACCATCGCCGACGTGCGCGGGGCAGCACGCGAGGCGCGACTGCAGGACACCTGCGATAACGACCGACGAGAAGCCTCCTGCGGGAGTCGACTGTCGTGCAACCGCGACGCGCGACGTGGTGGGTGCTTTCCGATGGCCCAATGCGTCGGGACTGAAGTCCCTCCCACAGCCACCCGGCGAGCTCGCAAGCCACTGTGGAAGTCGCTTCAGCAGCGACGGGCATTCCAGACAAAGCCAGTCGTGGCTGAATCCGCTCCCACAGGGGCTTGCGGCGAACCTACCGGGTGTACTGTGGGAGGGACTTCAGTCCCGACGACAGAGGGTGTCGGCCGGCTTTCGGCTTCGCTTGTCGCGGCTGCACCACAGTCGACTCCCACAGAACAGACTGCATCCGGCGTGAGTGTGGCGAAAGCAGGCGGCCGGAGACTGCCCTCAGTCCACGGATACGCGGGAAAAACCCGTGATGCGGAGTGGAGGCGGGCAAGGCGCGCTGACACGCTGCAAGTGCGCACGCAACGTCTTGGCTGGGTCGGCGAATGCCAGGCGTTCCGGCTGCTGTGACGGCCCCGATCCCGACGGTCGGTCGATCCACGCCAGGGGCGATCCATTGAGCGCGATATGACGGCCTTTGTTGCCGCCTAGCGTCGTGTCGTTGCCGGCGTAGCTGTCGCGTAAATGCACGCCGACGATAACTGCCCGCGCCTCCCTCCCGATACTCGCGTGGCTGCCAAGGCCGCACGTGCATGCCAGGGAGATCAGCTGGATGCGTGGCCCTGCCCGTAGGCACCGACCGTGGCACGAAGGCGACGCGGCTTGCCGCGTCGGTTGCCGATGCGACAGGCACAGGCGCGATGTCCACATCGCAGCCTGGCAAGCAAGGCACAGGGAATGGCCAGCGTGGATCGAGAAGACGGACGCCGCGGGATCGTCGGACGAAGGCGCCACGGAGGTACTCTCCGGTCGGGACTGAAGTCCCTCCCACAACCGGGACTGCAAGCGCGCGCGGCAGGATGCCGCGCATAAAAAACTCCCTCCCCGCTGGGCACCGGGGAGAGAGTCTAGGAACAGCGATCGGGATGGATCAGATCAGCGGCGCGGGCGTGGCCGGCAGCGCGACCGGAGCGGCCTTCTTCTTGCGAGCGGCCGGCTTCTTCTTCGCCACGGTCTTCTTGGCGGTGGCCTTCTTCGCAGTTGCCTTCTTCGCGGCCGGCTTCTTGGCAGCCGACTTCTTCACCGTCTTCTTGGCAGCGGTCTTCTTGGTCGCAGCCTTCTTCGCGGTCTTCTTCACCGCCTTCTTGGCGACGGCCTTCTTCGCGGTCTTCTTGGTGGCGGCCTTCTTCGCCGTCTTCTTCACTGCCTTCTTGGCAACGGCCTTCTTGACCGCCTTCTTCACCTTGGCGACCTTCTTGGCCACCTTCTTGGCGACCTTCTTGACCGCCTTCTTTACCGAAACCTTCTTCGCTGCCGGCTTCTTGGCGGCAGTCTTCTTGACCGCCTTCTTAGCGGCCGGCTTTTTCGCAGCTTTTTTCGTCGCCATGGGATGGCTCCTCGTCAGTGAACTATGGATTGAAAATGCCCAGTTAAAGCAACCTCGCGGCGATGCTCCGCCTGCGGGAACCGCCGGCGCGCGCTGCGGGCCGGATCGGATACAGAAACACCCGTACCGGAAGTCGATACGGGTGCGATGCCAGGGGAGACGTTGCGTTTCTCGGAGGGAAGCGACTCCAACTCCACCATCTTCGGGTTCCTGGCGGATGTCCAAGTTGTGCTTCGCGTTTTGATGTCGATCCGATTCACTCGCTTGCGCAGCAACGTCTGCTGGGCGAAACCTAATCACGGTTTTTTTTACTGTCAACACTTCTACGCAATTTTTTTTTCGATGGCGCGCGCGCCACCGACGCCGCATGCCGCACTGGCCGCCTTGCCGACGCCGCCGATCGCCGACGCCGACGCCGCGAGGAAAACGTCGCATGCAAAAAAAGCAGGGAAATTTCCGTGTTTTCTGCAACGGCACGCTGCCGCGATCGCGTTGCGAGCAGGCAGCGGCGAAGCGTCGGCGGGAACCGCGGCGATGCACGCCAGCCTGTCCGCTAGCTGAAAAAAAATTTCGCGACCGCACGCGGTTCCGGCATCGCACAAGTGCAAATGCGCAAAAGTGCGCAAACTTTTTTGCGTCGTGCGGCGCTCACGACGCGCGCGATGCATGCGTGCCGCGTCGCCGGGTCGTGCCACATCGCGCCACCGCGACACGACCTGCACGCACGTCGCCGACACACCGCGACGCGCACGACTGCCCTCGCCCACCTCCATGCCAAGTCGCCAACGCGTCCTCCGGCGATGTCGTTGCACGGTCGTGTCGACCGGCACAGCTCGCAGAGGTGATCGACTGGCGCCGGCACGCACCGCGCCGTCATGCATCGGCGACGCGAGCAGCGCACACCGCATCGCCAATGCCCCCGCGTCGCCGACCCACGTTGCGTCTCCATGCCACGCTGCACCTGCGCCGCGTCGGAAAACCGGCGCCGATCGACGCGCGGGTCGTCGGCATCGGTCTCCGCCAGACGCGACGGACACGCTGCGCTCGCGGTGCGCCCGGCGGCGACCTCACATGGTCTTCGCAGCGACGCACGCGGCGACGCAGGCGACGCGCGTTCCGGGATCGCCATGCCGAGAATGGCGCTGCCGACGCGCGAACGCTGGCGAGCTCGCCGAGCCGCGCCCAAAAAGAAACCGGCCGCACTGGGCGGCCGGTTCGGGTATCGCGATGGGCGGTCGGCTCAGTGGCCGTCGTCCTCGAGCAGTTCGGCGTACTCGTCCGGCGACAGCAGTTCGTTCAACTGCTCGGCATCGTCCGCTTCCAGCACCAGGATCCAGCCTTCGCCGTAGGCGTCCTCGTTGATCGTTTCCGGCTTGTCGCTCAGCGCGGTGTTGACCTCGACGACCTTGCCGCTGAGCGGGCTGTACACGTCAGAGGCGGCCTTGACCGACTCGACCACGGCCACGCCGTTGCCGGCTTCGACGTGATCGCCGACGTTCGGCAGCTCGACGTAGACCAGGTCGCCGAGCAGGCCCTGGGCGTGGTCGGAGATGCCGATGGTCACGCGACCGTTACCTTCGACGCGGGCCCACTCGTGGGACTTGAGGAATTTGAGGTCGCCAGGGATCTCGCTCATGGGGCTGCTCCGGAAGAAGACGGTATCGAGGATGGGAGTCTAGTGTAGCGAACCGCGCGCTTGGGGACGAAGTCGCGCGCGGCGGACAGGACTCAGCCGAGCACGCCGGGCTGGACCTGGCCTTCGCGCACGAACGGGAACTTGACCACGCGCACCGGCACTTCCTTGCCGCGGATGTCCACGCGCACCACACCCGGCTCGCCGGCCGGCACCCGCGCGAAGGCGATGGCCTTGCCCAGCGTCGGCGAGAAGGTGCCGGACAGGATCTCGCCGTCGCCGTTCGCGGTCAGCACCTTCTGCCCGTGGCGCAGCACGCCCTTCTCGTCCATCACCAGGCCGATCATCTGCCGCGGCGCGCCGCCGGCCTTCTGCGCTTCCAGCACAGCGCGGCCGATGAAGTCGCGGCCCTCGTCGAGGGTCACCGTCCAGGCCAGCGCGGCCTCGTAAGGCGAGACGCTATCGTCCATGTCCTGACCGTAGAGGTTCATGCCCGCTTCCAGGCGCAGCGTATCGCGCGCGCCCAGGCCGGCCGGCTTCACCCCCGCACCGATCAGCGCCTCCCAGAATGCCGGCGCCTGCGCTTGCGGCAGCACGATCTCGAATCCGTCTTCGCCGGTGTAGCCGGTGCGCGCGACGAACAGCGGCACGCCCGCGTCCGAGGTCGCCTCGATCGCGGCGAAGCGACCGAGCTTCTGCGCCGCGGCACGATCCTGCTCGCGCAGCAGGCCGATCGCCTTGGCGCGCGCGTTCGGCCCCTGCACCGCGATCATCGCGAAGTCGTCGCGCTCGCGCACCTGCACGCCGAACGCCTGCGCCTGCTCGCCGATCCAGGCCAGGTCCTTGGTGCGGGTGGCGGCGTTGACCACCAGGCGGAAGAACGCATCGGACATGTAATAGACGATCAGATCGTCGATCACCCCGCCCTGCGGGTTGAGCATGCAGGTGTACAGCGCCTTGCCCGGCACCTTCAGCTTGTCCACCGAATTGGCCAGCAGATGGCGCAGGAACGCGCGGACCTGCTCGCCGTGCAGATCGACCACGGTCATGTGGCTGACGTCGAACATGCCGGCGTCGCGGCGCACCTGGTGGTGCTCGTCGATCTGCGAGCCGTAGTGGATCGGCATGTCCCAGCCGCCGAAGTCGACCATCTTGGCGCCGAGGGCGCGGTGGCTGTCGTTGAGGATGGTCTTCTGGGTCATGGCGCGGGTCCGTGAGAAAAGTCCCCCATTATCGCTGGGGCGGAGCCGGGATTGGGGAATCGGGAATGGGGATTCGTAAGAGCGGCTTTCCTGGATCCGAAGGACTGGCGCTCGATCGCGCAGTGCCGTGGGAGCGGCTTCAGCGAAGGCCGGGATCGGGGAGTTGGGATTCGGGATTAGCAAGAGCGTGCGTCCTGAGCCGAAGGACGCGCGCTTGATCGCCGCTCCTACGCGCAGGAAGATTGGGAAGGCGGAGGTACCGCACACTCGCGGCACCAATCCCCAACCCCGACTCCCCAATCCCGGCTTTCAAACCGCCTGGACCAGCAGCGTCATCCCGTCCACGCCGACGATGCGCACCGTGCTGCCGGCCGGCAGGTCGGGGCCGCCGACCACCCAGAAGGCGTCGTCGACCTTGGCGCGACCGCGGCCGCCGTGGATCGGCTGGTCCAGGGTCACCATGCGCCCGATCAGTTGCTCGGCGCGGCGGTTGAGCAGCGGCTGGTCGCTGGTCCGGCCGCGGTTGCGGAACCAGGTGCGGTACACCTGGATCGAGACGAAGCTCAGCACCACGAACGCGCCGACCTGCAGCAGCAGGGGGATGTCCGGGAACACCAGCACGGCGAGGAACACCGCCGCGGCGGCGAAGCCCATCCACAGCATGAAGGCGCCCGGCGCCAGCGATTCGGCCGCGAACAGCAACAAGGTCAGGGCACCCCAGGCCACTACCTCAATGCGCATGGCTCAGACTCCGTTGCGCGGCGGCACGCGCGGCACTGCCGGCGGGGTGGCCTGCTTGTTCAGCGCCTCGCGCGCCAGTTCGGCGATGCCGGCGATCGAGCCGATGATGCCGCTGGACTCCATCGGCATCAGCACGAACTTCTGGTTCGGCGCGGTGGCCAGTTCCTTGAACGCCTCCACGTACTTCTGCGCGACGAAGTAGTTGATCGCCTGCACGTCGCCTTCGGCGATCGCCTTGGACACCATCGCCGTCGCCCGCGCTTCGGCCTCGGCCAGGCGCTCGCGCGCCTCGGCGTCGCGGAACGCGGCCTCCTTGCGGCCTTCGGCCTCCAGCACCGCCGCCTGCTTCTCGCCGTCGGCACGCAGGATCTCCGACTGCCGCGAGCCCTCCGCCTCGAGGATCTGCGCGCGCTTCTCGCGCTCGGCCTTCATCTGCCGGGCCATCGCATCGACCAGGTCGCGCGGCGGCTGGATATCGCGGATCTCGATGCGGGTGACCTTGATGCCCCACGGATTGGTGGCATGGTCGACCACGTTCAGCAGCTGCGCATTGATGGTCTCGCGCTGGCTCAGCGATTCGTCCAGGTCCATCGAGCCGATCACGGTGCGGATGTTGGTCTGCACCAGCGCGATGGTGGCGATCTCCAGGTTGGAGACTTCATACGCGGCCTTGGCGGCGTCCAGCACCTGGAAGAACACCACGCCGTCCACGCGAACGACCGCGTTGTCCTTGGTGATGACGTCCTGGCTGGGCACGTCCAGCACCTGTTCCATCATGTTGACCTTGCGGCCGACGCCATACATCCACGGAATCAGGAAGTGCAGGCCGGGCGACAGCGTGTGGGTGTAGCGGCCAAAGCGCTCCACCGTCCACTGGAATCCCTGCGGCACCATGCGCACGGTCTTGAACAGCACCACCACGCCGAAGAACAGGATCACCAGCGCAAGGAAGAAGGAAGACGGCATCAGGTCGCTCCATTAACCAGAAAGAAATCGAATCCGCAGTATAGCCAGCGCACGCGCACGTGCCGGTCACCAGAGGATGCGGCCCAGCAGCATGTCCTTGAACATCACCCAGTCGCCGGCCAGCGAATACAGCGGGTGCTTGAAGGTGGCAGGACGGTTCTTCTCGAACACGAAATGGCCGATCCAGGCGCAGCCGTAGCCGCAGACCGGTGCGGCCCATAACCAACGCAGCTGGCCGGTGCACAGCGCCAGCAGCAGGCTCGCCAGCACGCCGAGGCTGCCGACGAAATGCAGCCGTCGCGACACCCGATGCCGGTGCTCGCTCAGATAGAACGGATAGAACTCGCGAAAACTGGAGAAGCGACGCATGCGATGGCCCTCCCGAGGCGACGCAGGCGTCCAGCATACGCCGGGAGCGCGGGCGTCGCGCGCTGCGCACGGACGCGACGCGCGGGTGTCATGCAGCCACGACGCGCACTTGGCGTGCTTTCCGATGACGCAATGCGTCGGGACTGAAGTCCCTCCCACAGTGCACCCACCGCATTCGCTGCAAGCGCCTGCGGGAGCGGCCTCCGTCGTGCCGTGGTGCGACGAGGACGTGTATCGCGACCACAGGGCACCGCCCATCGCGCAGGGACGTGTCCTGGGGCGCAACGGTCATGCGGCCACGACGCGCAACCTGGCGTGCTTTCCGATGAGCCAATGCGTCGGGACTGAAGTCCCTCCCACAGTGCACCCGCCGAGTTCGTCTCAAGCTCCCGTGGGAGCGGCCTCAGCCCTGCCGCGGCGCGAACATGATCACCGCCATGCCGGCCAGGCACAGGCCGGCGCCGAGCAGGTCCCAGCGCGTGGGGCGCATGCCCTGCACCGTCCACAGCCACAGCAAGGCGACGGCGACATAGACGCCGCCGTAGGCGGCATAGACGCGGCCGCTGGCGGCGGGATGCAGGGTCAGCAGCCAGACGAAGAGCGCCAGGCTGCCCGCGGCCGGCAGCAGCAGCCAGGCGCTGCGCTGTTCGCGCAGCCAGAGATAAGGCAGGTAGCAGCCGACGATTTCCGCGACGGCGGTCAGCACGAACAGCAGCAGGGTCTTCATCCGGCCGCGGCGCGCTCTTCGTCCTTGGCGCGCTGCCAGTACGCCTCCTGCTGCGCCAGCGACAGACCGTCGAGCGCGCCGCCGTCCTGCTGCGCCAGCCGTTCCATCGCGCGGAAGCGACGCTCGAACTTGAGGTTGGCGTGGCGCAGCGCCGCACCGACGTCGACCTTGGCATGCCGCGCCAGGTTGGCGCAGACGAACAGCAGGTCGCCGATCTCGTCCTGCAGGCGTGCCGGATCGACTGCGGCGCCATGCGCCAGTTCCGCGCGCACTTCCTCCAGTTCTTCCTGCACCTTGTCCAGCACCGGCGCGGGGCCGGGCCAGTCGAAGCCGACCCGCGCCGCACGCGACTGCAGCTTCAGCGCGCGCTGCCATTCCGGCAGGCCGCGGGCGATGCCGGCCAGTGCCGAGCCGTCGCGCTCGCCGGCGGCGGCGCGCTCGGCGCGTTTGATCTCTTCCCACTTCAGCGTCTGCTGTTCGGCATCGGCCACCTGACTGTCGCCGAACACGTGCGGGTGGCGGCGCACCATCTTGTCGCAGATCGCCGCGACCACGTCGTCGAAGCCGAACGCGCCCTGCTCGCGCGCCATCTGCGCATGGAACACCACCTGCAGCAGCAGGTCGCCGAGTTCGTCCTTCAGCCCGGGCAGGTCCTGGCGGTCGATCGCGTCGGCCACTTCGTAGGCCTCTTCGATCGTGTACGCGGCGATGCTGGCGAAGTCCTGCTCCAGGTCCCAGGGGCAGCCCTGCGCGGGATCGCGCAGGCGCGCCATGATGTCGAGCAGGGCAGGAAGGTCGTAGCGGGCTGAAGTCACGGGCGGGTTCCGGTGCGACGGCACCGCTGCCGCCTGCCGCCTAGTGTGGCAGAGCGCGCGCCGTGCGGCGCGTGCTCGCTACGCGGCTCAGCCCAGCCAGTCGCGCCAGGGCAGCGCCGCATCGCCCAGCGCCACGAAGTCGCCGTTGAGCAGCGATTCGCGGCGGTTGTAGCGGAACGGCTTGCCGGTCGCGGCGGCCAGCAGCGCGCCGCCAGCGGCCTGCAGCACGCACTGCCCGGCGGCGGTGTCCCATTCGGAGGTCGGGCCGAAGCGCGGATACACGTCCAGGTCGCCATCGGCGATGCGGCAGAACTTCAGCGACGAACCCTGCGCGACCAGTTCGATCTCGCCCATGCGCTGCAGCAGCGCGTCGGTACGCGCGTCGCGGTGCGAGCGGCTCGCCGCCACCCGCAGCGGCGCGGTGGCCGGCCGCCGGGTGTTCAACGCGGTGTCGCGGAAGCCCTCGCGGCGGTATGCCTGCTCGCCACGCACCGCATGCCAGACGCGGCCATCGACCGGCGCCTGGACCACGCCGAACACCGGCGCGCCCTGGTGGATCAGCGCGATGTTGACGCTGAACTCGCCGTTGCGCTTGACGAACTCACGGGTGCCGTCGAGCGGGTCGACCAGCCAATAGGTGGTCCAGTGCTCGCGCACCTCCCACGGGATCTGCGCCGATTCCTCGGACAGCACCGGCAGGTCCGGGGTCAGCCGCTCCAGGCCTTCGACGATGATCTGGTGCGCGGCCAGATCGGCCTGGGTCAACGGGCTGGTATCGGCCTTGTGCTCCACCTCGAAGCCGGTGGCATAGACGGACATGATGGCCGCGGCGGCATCGATGGCGATGGCGATCACGGTTTCGCGCAAATCACTGGTGAGACGGATCATTCGGCGCGACCCAGCCACTCGCGGGCGATGAACAGCGCCGCCAGCGAACGCCCCTCGGAAAAATCTTCACGCAACATCAGTTGATCCAGTTCAGCCAGTTTCCAGGGCACCACTTCCAATTCCTCCGGCTCGTCGCCGGTCAGTCGTTCGGGATAGAGATCTTGTGCAAGCACCAGCCACGACTGGTGGCTCATGTAGGTCGGCGCCAGGGTCATCGCGCGCAGCACGCGCAACTGCCGCGCGCCGTAGCCGGCCTCTTCCTTGAGTTCGCGGTCGGCTGCCTGCAGCGGGGTCTCGCCGGCGTCGATACGGCCCTTGACCAGGCCCAGTTCGTAGCGATGCACGCCGGCGGCGTATTCGCGCACCAGCAGCACGGTCTGCGCATCCAGCATCGGCACTACCACCACCGCGCCATGGCCCGGGGCCTTCAGCCGGTGGAACACGCGGCGCTCGCCATTGCTGAACTCCAGGTCCAGCTCCTCGACCCGGCGCTCGGCGGCCGATTCGCTGCGCTCGCGCACGGCATGGATGACCGGCAATCGACGGGTCACGCCGGCACCCTGCGGCGCCGGACGGCGTCGATCGATAGAATGCGCGGAGCGAAGAACCTGTTCATGAGCGCGAAATGCTATCAGACCTGACCGCAGCACAGATGGCCGAGGCGTGGCGCACGCGTGATCTGGCCGTGCTCTGGCACCCGTGCACGCAGATGCGCGAGCACCCCGACACCCTGCCCCTGGTCCCGATCGCCCGTGGCGAAGGCGCCTGGCTGATCGACCACAGCGGCCGCCGCTACCTGGATGCGGTGAGCAGTTGGTGGACCAACCTGTTCGGCCACGGCGAACCGCGCATCGCCGCGGCCATCGCCGCCCAGGCCACGCAACTGGAGCAGGTGATGCTGGCCGGCTTCAGCCACGAACCGGCGGTGCTGCTGGCCGAGCAGTTGCTGGCGCTGGCGCCGCGCCAGGACGGCCGCGCGCCGCTGGCCAAGGTGTTCTACGCCGACAATGGCTCGGCCGGCGTGGAAGTGGCGCTGAAGATGGCCTTCCACTATTTCCAGAACCGCGGCGAGCCGGGGCGCACCCGCTTCGTCGCGCTGGAGAACGGCTACCACGGCGAGACCATCGGGGCGCTGGCGGTCGGCGACATTCCGCTGTATCGGCGGGTGTACGCGCCGCTGCTGGCGGAGGCCTTGTTCGCGCCCTCGCCCGACGCCTACCAAGCCGCGCCTGGGCAGAGTGCGCGCGAACGCGCCGATGCCGCCGCCGATGCGCTGGCCGACCTGTTCGACCGCCATCCCGGCGAGATCTGCGCGGTGATCCTGGAGCCGCGCCTGCAATGCGCCGGCGGCATGCGCATGCACGATCCGGCCTATCTGCGCCGGGCACGCGAACTGTGCGACGCCAACGGCGCCTTCCTGATCGCCGACGAGATCGCCACCGGCTTCGGCCGCACCGGCACCCTGTTCGCCTGCGAACAGGCCGGGGTGATGCCGGACCTGCTGTGCCTGTCCAAGGGCCTGACCGGCGGCTTCCTGCCGCTGTCGGCGGTGCTGGCCACCCAGCATCTGTACGACGCCTTCCTCGACGACAGCCGCGAACGCGCCTTTCTGCATTCGCACAGCTACACCGGCAACCCGCTGGCCTGCGCCGCGGCGCTGGCGTCGCTGCGGATCCTGCAGGAGGACGACGTGATCGCGCGTAACCGCAGCACCACCGAGACCATGCGCGCACTGTCGGCGCCGTTCGCCGAGCATCCGCACGTGGCCGACGTGCGCCAGGCCGGCATGGTGGTGGCGTTCGAACTCACCCGCAACGGCGACAAGCGCACGCCCTTCCCTGTGTCCGCACGCGTCGGCCTGCACGCCTACCGTGCCGCGCTGCAACGCGGTGTGGTGCTGCGCCCGCTGGGCGACGTGCTGTACTGGATGCCGCCGTACTGCGTGGACGCCGAGCAGTTGACGCTGCTGGCCGAGACCACGCTGGCGGCGATCGACGAGGCGGTGGCATGCGCCTGACCCGCTGCCATGTGGAGCTGCCGCTGCACGCCGGCGCCGAATTGAGCCTGCCGGAAGACGTCGCCAACCACCTGCTGCGCGTGCTGCGGCTGCGCGAGGGCGATCCTTGCGTGCTGTTCAACGGCGACGGCTGCGATTACCCCGCCGAACTGCTGCAGGCCGGCAAGCGCAACGCGAGCGTGCGCATCGGCGCGGCGCAGCCGGTCGACAACGAGTCGCCACTGGCGATCACCCTGCTGCAGGGCGTGGCGCGCGGCGAGAAGATGGACCTGATCCTGCAGAAGGCCACCGAACTCGGCGTCGCCGCGATCGTGCCGGTGTGGGCCGAGCGCACCGAAGTGAAGCTGGATGCGGCGCGGGTGGACAAGCGCGTGGCGCACTGGCGCAGCGTGGTGATCTCGGCCTGCGAACAGTCCGGCCGCGCGCGCGTGCCGCAGCTGAGCGCGCCGCTGGCGCTGGCCGATGCGGCGCGCGCCGCGGCGGACAGCCCCTGCCGGTTGATCCTGGATCCGCAGGGCGAACAGCGCCTGCGGTCGCTGGCCATCGGCGGCGCTGCGGCGACGATCGCGATCGGCCCGGAAGGCGGCTGGTCGCCACGCGACCGCGCCACGCTGGAGGCCGCCGGCTTCGTCGGCCTGCGCCTGGGACCACGCATCCTGCGCACCGAAACCGCCGGCCTGGCCGCGATCGCGGCGCTGCAGGCGCATCACGGCGACGTGTGAGCTCAGGCAAGCGGTGACGCTGTAGACAGCGGCACCGCAACGCAGGCGCCGCAGGCATGGGACATATATATGTGTCGAAGCGCTACGGCACGCCAGGCACGCCGCACCGGCGTTGCGGGACGCCGCCTATCGGCGCGGCCATCGCCGCGCCGGGCCGCTCAGTGGCGCTGCTGCAGGAACCAGTTCGCCGCGCCGATCACCCCGAGCTGGCCGTGCTCGACCAGCTTCACCGGGATCTGTTCCAGCGCCGGACGCATCGCGCCCTTGTTCAAGTAGCGCTCGACGAAACTGCTGGCGGACAGGAATGCGCCGATCTGCGGCAGGAAGCCGCCGGCCAGGTAGACGCCGCCCTGCACGCCGTACAGCAAGGCCATGTCGCCGACCACGCTGCCGAGCAGGCCGCAGAACGCGGACAGTGCCTCGTGCGCGAGCGGATCGTCGCCGCCCAGTGCAGCCGCGGTGATGTCGCTCGGTGCGGCATGCGCAGGCGTGGCGCCACGCAGCTCGCACAGCACGCGATAGAGATTGAGCAGGCCCGGGCCGGACAGGAAATGCTCCATCGGCACATAGGAGCGATCGCGCAACAGCCGCTGCGCCAACGCCAGTTCCAGATCGTTGCCGATCGGCAGCGCGGCATGGCCGGCCTCGGTGGCCAGCACCATGGCGCCGCCCTGGGTCGGAATCCACACCGCGGCGCCGAGACCGGTGCCCGGACCGATCACCAGCGCAGGCCCGCGCTGCGCCTTGCGCGGCCCGGTCAGATGCAGCACTTCGCTGGCGTCCATCGACGCGGCCGCATACGCCACCGCTTCGAAATCGTTGACCAGATGCAGTGCCTTCAGGCCCAGGCGCTCGCGAATTTCCGGCGGCGACAGCGTCCACGGCAGATTGGTGGTGATGACGCGACCATCTTCGAGCGCGTAACCGGCGCTGGCGATCACCCCACGGGTCGGCTTCGGCCCCTGCACCTGGCCCAGGAACTCGCCGATGATCTCGGCCAGACCGGGATAGTCGGCGCAGCGGTATTTGCGATAGTCCAGCACATCGACGGACGGCGCCGGGCCGGCACCGGCAGCGCGTGCGACCAGGCCGATCCGGACATGGGTTCCGCCGACATCGGCAGCAATGAAGGGCTCGGCGCGCGGCACGGCCGCTGCCACTGATGAACTGCTTGCGGACACATCTTCTCCCGTTGCGCCAGAGCAGGCGCACGCCGATTCGGCAGATTGATCGATCGAGTGTCGGACCACCTTGACAACGTTGTCAAGATGAATTTCACCGGTTTGTCGTTTTGTCTTCACCACTGCGACTTCGTCGGCCGGATCGCCCGGCCGTTCGAGTGGTCGATCGCATGGCGCGTTGCATGGGTGAACATCCGTCGCAAAATTTCGCCGCATTGCACAAATTTCTGCCACACGCTCGGCCAACCGGCAGCGCCTGCCACACCAGGGCCTCGCGGCTACCGCGGGCACGCAACCGCCCTCCGCGGGCATGTTTTCTTTTGTAGACAAGCACCTAGGAGACGCGACCGAAGGGCCGCGAAAGCCTCCGGAAAGATGCCGCGGCGAGCCTTGCTTGCATTCGTCAAAACCACGTGAAACGGGTGTTGACAACGCTGTCAGCGCTACGACAGACTCGGCTCACACAAGTTTTACAACTTCAAGACATGCCACGTTCAGGGGATTCAGACACAGCGACGCATCGCCGCTCCTCCCGCGCCAAGTGGCAGGACGCGCGCTGACGCTGCGACCGGCATCCCCGAACCGACGAAACCACGCCCCGAGCCGGGCCGGACGCAGCGGCGTCCGGATCAGGCGACAAGGTGCACTGCTGTATTGCTGGACTTGGTTGTTACCTGCAGGAACACAGGAAGGACTGGCGCCCTCGATGCCGCCGGTTGGCTACTTCCGCGTCAGCGACCGGACGACGCGCATCGAGATGCGATCCGCGCAGCGCCACCAGGCGCGGCGCCATCCACAAGGCCGGGCAGCGGCCAGCACGCCGGAACATCGGTTGGCACCTCATGCCCAAGTACTCACCCAGAGGTTTAGCCAATGAATAGCCGCACCACTACCTTAGCCCTCAGCATCATGGCCGCGCTGTACCTGTCCGGTAACGCCGCCGCGCAGGAAGCGCCCGCTTCCGCCAACGCGGATTCCAAGAACGTCCAGCAGCTGGATGCCATCACCGTCACCGGTTACCGCGCCTCGCTGGAGAAGAGCCAGTCGGTGAAGCGCTCGGCCAACTCCATCGTCGATGCGATCAGCGCCGAGGACATCGGCAAGTTCCCGGACACCAATGCCGCCGAGTCGCTGGCGCACCTGCCGGGCATCAGCGTGGACCGCCAGTTCGGCGAAGGCGAGAAGGTCAGCATCAACGGCACCGACCCGGCGCTGAACCGCGTGCTGCTCAATGGCCAGACCATCGCCTCGGGCGACTGGGGCGGCAACCCGACCGACACCAGCGGCCGCACCTTCAACTACACCCTGCTGTCTCCGGAAATCATCGGCCTGATGGAGGTCTACAAGACCCCGGAAGCCCGCATCGACGAAGGCTCGATCGGCGGCACCGTGATCGTGCACACCCGCAAGCCGCTGGACCTGCCGAAGAACACCATCCGCGGCTCGATCGGCTACAACTACAACGACCGTTCGGAAGAAGGCAATCCGCGCGGCTCGGCGCTGTGGAGCTGGAAGAACGACGACGAGACCTTCGGCGCGTTGATCTCCGCCACCCACGACAAGGAAGACCTGTCGCGCGCCGGCATCGAGTTCTTCGGCTACAACACCGGCGCCGGCATCCCGCCGACCGCGCGCATCTCCGGCGACGGTGGTAACGTCGCGACCGCCAAGATCCCGGTGGGCATCAACAGTTCCTTCTTCCAGCAGACCCGCGAGCGCAACGGCCTGCAGGGCGCACTGCAGTGGAAGCCGAACGATCAGAACGAGTTCAACCTGACCGGCCTCTACATCAAGGGCAAGTACAACAACTTCAGCGAATCGCGCTACGTCTGCCCGGGCTGCGGCGACCAGGACAAGATCACCAGCGCGACCGTGCAGAACGGTTACATCACCCAAGCCACGGTCACCGACGGCGCCGGCAACGGCAAGCAGCCGTATGCGCAGCTGGACACCAACTACCGCGAAAGCAACGTCACCACCAAGAGCCTGAACCTGCGCCACGACTTCTACGGCGACAAGTGGGTGTTCACCTCGCAGGTCGGCACCACCAAGGCCACCGGCGGCAAGGACCCCGAGTACCTGATGAAGTTCCTGCTGCAGGACGGCGGCTACAATTTCAACTATGACGGCACCAACACTGGCGTTACCTACGGCAATAACAGCGCTAGCAACTGGGGCCTGAAGTCGGGTCAACAAGCCGGTGGTATCGAGTACACCACCACCAATGACAAGGAGAAGTACTTCCAGTTCGATGCCGCGCGCGATCTGGACTGGGGTCCGCTGAACAAGCTTCAGGTCGGCTACAAGTACATCAACCACGAAAACGGCCAGGATTCGCGCGGCAATGCGATCTATGCCAACCAAAACATTCTGCTGACGTCATTCAACCCGGGCACCACTCCGAGCGGCTTGTACGATGGACTCCACGCCAGTTCGGACCTTGTCAACTGGCCGACCGCCAACCTGAACTCGGTGCTGTCCTATCTGAAGTCTCTTCCGCAGGGCGCGTTGGAAAGCAAGTACGGCCAGATGTTCGATGTCAAGGAGATCACCAGCGATCTCTATGCGCAGATGAACTTCGAGTCCGGCAAGTGGCGCGGCAACTTGGGCGTGCGCTATGTCGACACCAAGGACAAGTCGCTGTACTGGCTCAGCTCCAATGGTGGCGTCTACACCCCGGTGACCTCGACCAAGCAGTACTACAAGCCGTTGCCGAGCTTCAACATCGCCTACGACCTGGATGACAACAAGGTGCTGCGCTTCTCTGCAGCGAAGGTGATCGCGCGTCCCCGCTACCAGGATCTCGCAGGATCTGTTTCGCTCAACAGCACCAGCAGCGATGGCACGACCTGTAACGGCAATACGTCGTGCAACCTGACCGGCAGCGGCGGCAACCCGGACCTGAAGCCTTACGAGTCGACCAACTACGATCTGGCCGCGGAATGGTACTTTGCCCCGTCCAGCATGCTGTCTGGCGAAGTGTTCTATCGGGACATCGGCTCTTATATTGTCACCGTTACCACCGCACAGCAGTTGACCGACCCGATCAATGGGGTAAGCGGCATCTACCAGATCAGCTCGCCGGTCAATGTCTCCAACGCCAAGGTCAAGGGCGCCTCGCTGAACTACCAGCAGGCCTTCGGCTACGGCTTCGGTCTGCAGGCGAACTACACCTACGCCACCGCCGACGCCAGCACCGGCCTGAACCTGCCGTACCTGTCGAAGAACACCTACAACGTGATCCCCTACTGGGAAAACGGCCCGTGGATGGTGCGCCTGAACTACAGCTACCGTTCCAAGTACTTCACCCAGGTCGGCCGCCTGAACTCGCAGGTGTTCACCGACGAGTACAAGCAGCTGGATCTGACCGCCTCGTACGAGATCAACGACTGGATGAGCGTGAGCTTCAGCGCGACCAACCTGCTCGACTCGACGTACTACTGGTACAACGAGGTCAAGTACGCGCCGATTGGCATGTACAAGAACGGCCGCGGCTACCAGGCGCAGCTGAACTTCAAGTTCTGATGTAGCACCGGCGCGCCACCGTCCCTCCACGGTGGCGCGCTTTTTCGTGTCCGGCGCGGCGGCGCCGGCATCGTCTTCTGCAAGAAGGAGTGCCGTTCCATGACGACCGAGACCCGCCCCCGTGCGGACCGATCCCGCCACGCCGGAGCCGCACTCCAGACCCTGGCCAGCGCGCTGGCCCTCATGCTCGCGCTGACGGCCCTGCCCGCCGGCGCCGCGGATGCGCCGTCGCCGACCGCGCCCACCGCCACCACCCTCAGTCCGGAACAGATCGACCAGCAGTGGCTGCAGGCCACCGCCAAGTACGCGCCCGAACGCGCGCGGCTGGTGCGCGAAGCCAACGATGGCGCGCGCGGCGGACCGTTCCGACCCGACTGGACCTCGCTCAAGCAGTACCGCTCGCCGTCCTGGTACGACAACGCCAAGTTCGGCATCTTCATCCATTGGGGCGTGTTCTCGGTGCCGGCCTTCGGCAACGAGTGGTACTCACGCAACATGTACCAGCAGGGCAGCAAGGACTACCTGCACCACCGCGAGACCTACGGCCCGCAGTCGCGCTTCGGCTACAAGGACCTGATCCCGCTGTTCACCGCGCCCAAGTTCGATCCGCAGGCCTGGGCCACCCTGTTCCGCGATGCCGGCGCCCGCTACGTGGTGCCGGTGGCCGAACACCACGACGGCTTCGCGATGTACGACTCGCAGCTGTCGGACTGGACCGCGGTCAAGATGGGTCCCAAGCGCGACGTGCTCGGCGAGCTGTCCAAGGCCATCCGCGCACAGGGCCTGCATTTCGGCCTGTCCTCGCACCGCGCCGAGCACGACTGGTTCTTCGACGGCGGCCGCCAGTTCGACTCGGACGTCAACGACCCGCGCTACGCTGGCCTGTACGGCCCGGCGCAGGTGCGCCTGCCGGGCAAGGACGACGCCGACGTCACCAACGACTGGACCCCGGTGTCGCAGGCCTGGCTGGACGACTGGCTGGCGCGCACCACCGAACTGATCGACCGCTACGACCCGGACCTGATCTATTTCGACTGGTGGATCGCGCACCCGACCTTCCGCGGCACCCTGCCGACCATGTTGTCGTACTACTACAACCACGGCGCGGCCAAGGGCGGCGTGGTGGTGAACTACAAGCTCGGCGCCTTCCCCGAGGGTGCCGGCACGCTCGATATCGAGCGCGGCCAGCTCACCGGCATCCATCCCACGCACTGGCAGACCGACACCTCGGTCAGCAACGCCTCGTGGGGCTATGTCGAGAACGACACCTACAAGACCCCGACCTTCATCATCCACATGCTGGTGGACGTGGTCAGCAAGAACGGCAACCTGATGCTCAACATCGGCCCGCGCGCCGACGGCTCGATCCCGGACACCGAACGCGCGATCCTGCTGTCGATCGGCAAGTGGCTCAAGACCAATGGCGAGGCGATCTACGACAGCACGCCGTGGCGCAGCTACGGCGAAGGCCCGACCGAAGTGGTCGGCGGCACCTTCCAGGACACCAAGACCAAGCCGTACACGCCCGAGGATTTCCGCTTCACCACCGGCCACGGCGCGCTGTACGCGATCGAGCTGGGCTGGCCGGCCGACGGCCAGGCGCTGATCCGCTCGCTGAAGCCGGCCGATGGCGTGCGCGGCGTCACCCTGCTCGCCAACGGCAAGCCGGTGCCGTTCGAGCAGCGCGCCGACGGCCTGCACCTGCGCCTGCCGGCCAAGCCGGTGGGCGAACACGCCTACGTGTTCCGCATCGACCTGTCCTCCCCCACTCCGCCAACGGATTCCTCCCGATGATGAAGCGTTTCGCAGGGCTGCTGTTCGCCCTCGCCCTGGCCTGCGGGCCGGCCATGGCCAAGAACCCGACTGCGCTGTTCTATCTGATGAACACGCAGAAATCGACCAATTCGTTCCTGGCCCACCTCGACAAGATCGACGTGGTGGTGCCGACCTGGTACGGCGTGGACCAGAGCGGCCTGGTCAACGGCACCCCGAACATGTACCTGTACGAGATCGCCAAGCAGCACAAGCTGCGGGTGATGCCGATCCTGTCGATGACCGCCGGGCGCGAGGGCTTCCACAAGCTGCTGCACGACGAGGACGCCAAGCAGCGCATGATCCAGGCGCTGCTGATCCACGGCCGCAAGCATGGCTACTACGGCTTCCAGTTCGATTTCGAGAGCATCGCCTGGACCGACCGCGACGCCTACTCGCTGATGGTCAAGCAGACCGCCGAGGCGCTGCACAAGGCCGGCTTCAAGCTGTCGGTGGCGGTGGTGCCGAACGCGCCCGGCTATGCCGAGGGCGGCGCCTTCGCCAAGTGGATGTGGGAGTACTGGCGCGGCGCCTACGACCTCAAGGCGCTGAGCGCCTCGGCCGACCTGATCAGCCTGATGACCTACGACCAGCACACCCGCTGGACCGCGCCCGGCCCGGTGGACGGCATGGTGTGGATGAAGAAGCACCTGGACTACGCGCTGACCCAGGTGCCGAAGGACAAGCTGTCGCTGGGCATCGCCACCTACGGCTACCGCTGGTACACCGGCAATCCGGTCAAGCCCGACGGCACCGAAGCCTCCAACATCACCGCCGACTACATCGATGCCGACGAATCGTTCCCGCTGGCGGAAGAGCAGCACGCCACCGTGCAATGGGACCCGGTGGAGCAGGAGTCGTGGTTCTACTTCTACCGCGACGACATGCGCGAATGGGTGTTCCGCCCGGACGCGCGCAGCTTCCGCGCCCGCTACGAGCTGACCAAGCAATACGGTCTGGAAGGCTTCAGCTGCTGGGTGCTGGGCGCCGAAGATCCCAAGGTCTGGGACGAACTGCCGACCGCGACGCGCTGAGCGGCCCCACGACCGAGATGCGACACGACGGGCACGCGGCGCGCAGCGAACGCGCCGCGCTCACCCCAGGCTACCTCACAGCATCTACGATACGCATCTCGATCGCTTGAGGTAGACCGATGACTGCAGTGGGCGCACACCCCCGATTGCCGCACCGCCCGATGCCCGCCGCCGCGCGCATCGCGGCGGCCTCCCGCAACGCCTGGCTGGGGTTGTCCCTGCTCGCCTGTGGCAGCCTGCTCGGCGGCTGCGACCGCACTCCGCCGCCAGCGCCAGCGCCGGCGCCCGCGTCCAAGCCTGCCGCAGCGCCGCCGCCGGCCCCGA
Organism: Xanthomonas sp. LMG 12459; assembly: GCF_009192905.1. Lineage (NCBI taxonomy): Bacteria > Pseudomonadati > Pseudomonadota > Gammaproteobacteria > Lysobacterales > Lysobacteraceae > Xanthomonas > Xanthomonas sp. LMG 12459. Next base: position 23,056 of record NZ_NSGT01000041.1, on the reverse strand, counting down.
GACACGATGACGACGACGACAAGACGCCGCTGCCGTTGATCCCGGCGCCGGCCAAGGCCGAGCGCGACGGCGGCACCCTGACCATCGGCACCGGCGCCGTGCTGTCGGTGCCCCTCGACGACGCCGGCGCGCAGCGCGTGGCGCAGCAACTGTCGCAATTGCTGAGCAAGACCCGCGGCCTGTCGCTGGAGGTGCGTGCGGAGACCATCCCCGCCGACGGCAGCATCCGCCTGCAGCTCAATCCCAATACCGAGGTCGCGCAGGCCGAGGGCTACACGCTGGACGTGGACCCGCGCACCATGCTGATCCAGGCGCGCGAGGAGCGCGGCCTGTTCTACGGCGCGATCAGCGCCTGGCAGTTGATGACCCCCGACGCCGGCAAGGGCGAGGTGGACGTGCCGCAGGTGCATATCCGCGACTGGCCGCGCTTCGGCTGGCGCGGCGTGCTGCTCGACGTGGCGCGGCACTTCCATGGCCCGGACACGGTCAAGCGCCTGCTCGACGCGATGGCCCAGCACAAGCTCAACGTGCTGCACCTGCATCTGACCGACGACCAGGGCTGGCGCATCGAGATCAAGCGCTATCCCAAGCTCACCGAGATCGGCGCCTGGCGCACCCCGCCCGGCGCGGGCACCCACGGCCTGCCCGATCGCTACGGCGGCTTCTACACCCAGGACCAGATCCGCGACCTGGTGGCCTACGCCGCCGAACGCCACATCACCATCGTGCCGGAACTGGACATGCCCGGGCACGCGCAGGCGGCGGTGGCGGCGTACCCGGAACTGGTCGGGGTGACCCGGCAACGGCCCAAGGTGTCGGTGGACTGGGGCGTCAATCCGTACCTGTTCAACACCAACGACAAGAGCATGACCTTCATCCGCGGCGTGCTGGATGAAGTGCTGCAGCTGTTCCCTTCGCCGTACATCCACATCGGCGGCGACGAAGCGGTCAAGGACCAGTGGGAACGCTCGCCGGCGGTGCGCGCGCAGATGCGCAAGCTCGGCATCAAGGACGCGCATGCGTTGCAGGGCTGGTTCAACCAGCAACTGGCCGACTACCTCACCCAGCACCAGCGGCGCCTGATCGGCTGGGATGAGATCCTGGAAGGCGGGTTGCCGGCGAGCGCCTCGGTGATGTCCTGGCGCGGCGTGGACGGCGCGGTCGCCGCCGCCAAGCAAGGCCACGACGTGGTGCTGGCACCGGCCGGCTGGATGTACCTGGACAATCTGCAGAGCGCACGCAACGACGAGCCCAACGGCCGCCTGGCCACGCTGCCGCTGCAGAAGGTCTACGGCTTCGACCCGGTGCCGGCCGCGCTCAGCCCCGAGGAGAGCAAGCACGTGCTCGGCGTGCAGGCGGCGCTGTGGAGCGAGTACATCCCCTCCACCTGGCATATCGACCATGCGCTGTTCCCGCGACTGAGCGCGGTGGCCGAGGCCGGTTGGTCGCCGATGGCCGCGCGCGACTGGAACGGCTTCCTGCAGCGCATGCCGGCGCAGCTGGACCGCTACCGCCTGCAGGGCATCGCCTATGGCGACGGCGCCTTCGCCCCGGACATCGCCGTGCAGGACGGCGACAACGCCGCGCTGGACAGCGGGAAGGCCACCGTGGTGCTGGGCAACCAGGCCAAGTTCGGCAACTTCCGCTACACCACCGACGGCAGCGAGCCCAAGGCCGACTCGCCGCGCTACACCGCGCCGTTCGCGGTGACCCTGCCGGTGACCGTGCGCGCGGCCACCTTCGCCGACGACGGCCGTCTGCTGGCCGCGCCGCGCAGCCGCATCCTCGACCGCGCCAACCTGCTCAGCCGCGATACCCAGGGCCTGGCTTCGTGCGAAGGCGGCGAGCTGGGCCTGCGCGTGCCGCTGCTGCCGGACCTGGCCGACCAGGACACGCCGGTGTTCAACATCGACCTGTTCACCAGCTGCTGGCGCTACGCCGACGCGCGCCTGGACGGCATCGACCGCATCCGCATCGACGCCGCCCGCCTGGCGCGCAACTACGGGCTGGCGCACGACCAGGCCAAGGTCAAGCGCTACCCGGCGCACAGCCCGCGCGGCGAGTTCGAAGTGCGGCTGGGCGACTGCAAGGGCAAGCTGCTGGCGCGGCTGCCGCTGCCGGCCGGCAAGACCCTGGGCGACCAGTTCGCGCTGGAAGCGCGGCTGCCCAAACAAAGCGGCGTACACGACCTGTGCCTGCGCTCCACCGCGCCCATCGCCGGCCCGTACTACGCCATCGGCGCCGTCCATCTGATCGACACCGCGGCGCAGGCGCCCCCCGCCGCCGCGCACTGACCACGGAGACCCTCGCATGACCCAGCCGCCCCGCCGCCCCCGTTCCGCGTCGCGCACGCGCCTTCCTGCCCGCCTCGGGCTGCTGCTGGCGCTGGCCTTGCCGGCGCTGGGCCAGGCGGCGGCGCCGACGACGCTGTCGCTGCAACAGGGCTGGCAGGTGCGGCTGGCGCCGGGCGATGCCAACGCCAAGGCGCACCCGAAGGCCGCGCAATGGCTGCCGGCGCAGGTGCCGGGCACGGTGCAGACCGACCTGATCGCCGCCGGGGTGGTGCCCGATCCGTTCTATCGCGACAACGAAGCGCAGATCCAGTGGGCCGGGCTCAGCGACTGGCAGTACCAGACCCATTTCCAGGTCGATGCGGCCCTGCTGGCGCGCCCGCACCTGGAACTGGTGTTCGACGGGCTGGACACCTTCGCCGAGGTCTACCTCAACGGCAAAAAACTGCTCGCCGCCGACAACATGTTCCGGCAGTGGCGGGTCGACGCCAAACCGCTGCTCAAGCGCGGCGACAACGTGCTGGAAGTGCGGATCGCCTCGCCGATCAAGAAGATCCAGCCGTGGCTGTCCAAGCAGCCGTACGCGCTGCCCGGCGCCTACGACTCGGCGTTCGGCGACGAGCCGGTGGCGCGGCACAGCTCCACCTACGTGCGCAAGGCGCCGTACAACTTCGGCTGGGACTGGGGCCCGCGCATCGTCACCGCCGGCATCTGGCAGGGCGTGCGCCTGGAAGCCTGGGACGACCTGCGCGTGGACGGCCTGCGCATCGCCCAGCAGCGCGTCGATGCCGACGCGGCGCAATTGCTGGCACAGCTGCAGGTGCAGGCCGGCCGCAGCGGCGAAGTGCAACTGGACCTGGACGTGCTCGGCCCCGACGGCCAGCGCGTCGGCCAGTTCAGCCAGCGCGCGGTCGTCGATCCAGGTGCCAACACCCTGACCGTGCCGGTACGCATCGCCAAGCCGCAGCGCTGGTTCCCGGCCGGCTACGGCCGCCAGGACCTGTACACGTTCAAGGCGCAACTGCGCGATGCCGCCGGCGAGCGCCTGGACGTGCAGCGCGTCACCGGCCTGCGCAGCGTCGAGTTGCGCCGCGAGAAGGACCAGTGGGGCAAGAGCTTCGCCCTCGTGGTCAACGGCATCCCGGTGTTCGCCAAGGGCGCCAACCTGATTCCGTTCGACAGCTTCCCCACCCGCGTCGACGCCGCGCGCATGCGCGGCTTCCTGCAGTCCGCGCGCGACGCCAACATGAACATGCTGCGCATGTGGGGCGGCGGCCATTACCAGCCGGACAGCTTCTACGAGGATGCCGACCGCCTGGGCATCATGATCTGGCAGGACTTCATGTTCGGCGGCGCGATCCCGCCCTACGACGTCGCCTTCCGCGAGAACACCCGCGCCGAGGCCGAGGAGCAGGTGCGGCGCCTCGGCGATCACCCCAGCATCGTCATCTGGTGCGGCAACAACGAAGTGCAGACCGGCTGGGAGAACTGGGGCGACCGGGTCAAATTCAAGCAGTCGATCGACCCGGAAGAGCGCGAGCGCATCGTCCGCGGCATGACCACACTGTTCGGCACGGTGCTGCGCGAGGCGGTGCAGAAGTACGACAGCGACACCCCGTACTGGGCGACCTCGCCGGGCACCGATTTCGATGGCGCCGCCGACCAGCCCGACGACGGCGACATGCACTACTGGAAGGTCTGGGGCGGCCCGGCGCTGCCGGTCACCGAGTACCTCAACGTGACCCCGCGCTTCATGTCCGAATACGGCCTGCAGTCGTTCCCCGAGATGCGCACCATCCGCGCCTTCGCCGAACCCGGCGACCTGCAGCCGGAATCGCCGGTGATGCGCGCGCACCAGAAGTTCGACAAGGGCAACGGCAACCAGCGCCTGCTGCTGTACATCCGCCGTGCGTTCGGCGAACCCAAGGACTTCGCCAGCTTCGTCTACCTGAGCCAGATCATGCAGGCCGAGGGCATCACCCTGGCCGCCGAACACCTGCGCGCCTCGCGGCCGCAATCGATGGGGTCGCTGTACTGGCAGCTCAACGACGTGTGGCCCGGCGCCTCGTGGTCGAGCGTGGACTACTTCGGCCGCTGGAAGGCGCTGCAGTACCATGCGCGCCGCTTCTACGCGCCGGAACTGATCGCCGCACTGCGCGACGACAAGGGCCAGACCACCGTGTCGCTGGTTTCCGACCGCACCACGCCGCTGGCCGCGCGCTGGCGCATGCGGGTGATGGACCTGTCCGGCAAGGTGCTGAGCAAGACCGAGAAGCCGGTGACGCTGGCGCCGCTGTCCAGCGTGCGCGTGGGCAGTTTCAGCGATGCGCAGTTGCTGCGCCGCGCCGATCCGCGCAGCAGCGTGGCGGTGTTCGAGTTGCTCGACGGCGAGCGCGTGCTGTCGCGCACCCTGGTGTACTTCGACGCGGCCAAGCGCCTGCAGTGGCCGCAGGCCGACATCCGCAGCGAGCTGCGCGCCGATGGCGACGGCTACGCGCTGACCCTGAGCAGCGCCACGCTTGCGGCGCAGGTGTGGCTGAGCTTCGGCGACCTCGACGTGACCCTGTCCGACAACGCCTTCGACCTGCTGCCGGGCGAACCGCTGACCGTGCGCGTGCACAGCAGCGCCACCCTGGAGCAGATGCGCGCGGCGCTGCAGGTGCGCGATCTGGGCGGAACGATGGCTGGCGCGCCGGCCGAACCGGCGGAGGCGAAGTGATGGGCAAGCCGATGTCGCGGGCGGGCGTCACCTTGTGGGAGGGACTTCAGTCCCGACGGGGCGTTACCGGTAAAGCGTCGGGACGGAAGTCCCTCCCACAAAAGCGCCTCTACCTGGCGCTGTGTGCGATCGGCCTGTTCGCCGCCTCGCTCGCCCATGCCGACGAGGCCGAGGACCGTGCCGCCGCGCTGGTGGCGAAGATGACCCGCGCCGAGAAGATCGCGCAGGCGATGAACGCTGCGCCGGCGATCCCGCGCCTGGGCGTGCCGGCCTACGAGTGGTGGAGCGAGGGCCTGCACGGCATCGCCCGCAACGGCGAGGCCACGGTATTCCCGCAGGCGATCGGCCTGGCCGCGACCTGGAACGCCGAGCTGCTGCACGACGTCGGCACCGTCACCTCCACCGAGGCGCGGGCCAAGTTCAACCTCGCCGGCGGCCCCGGCAAGGACCATCCGCGCTACGCCGGGCTGACCATCTGGTCGCCCAACATCAACATCTTCCGCGACCCGCGCTGGGGCCGCGGCATGGAGACCTACGGCGAGGATCCCTACCTCACCGGACGGCTGGCGGTCGGCTTCATCCACGGCCTGCAGGGCGACGATCCGGCGCATCCGCGCACCATCGCCACGCCCAAGCACCTGGCCGTGCACAGCGGGCCGGAACCGGGCCGCCACGGCTTCGACGTGGACGTGTCGCCGCACGATTTCGAGGCGACCTACTCGCCGGCGTTCCGCGCCGCCATCGTCGACGGCCAGGCCGGCTCGGTGATGTGCGCGTATAACTCGCTACACGGCACACCCGCTTGCGCCGCCGACTGGCTGCTCGACGGCCGCGTGCGCGGCGACTGGGGCTTCAAGGGGTTCGTGGTGTCCGATTGCGATGCGATCGACGACATGACCCAGTTCCACTACTACCGCCCCGACAACGCCGGCTCGTCCGCGGCCGCACTCAAGGCCGGGCACGATCTGAACTGCGGCTACGCCTACCGCGAGCTCGGCATCGCCTTCGACCGCGGCGAAGCCGACGAAGCCCTGCTCGACCGCTCGCTGGTGCGCCTGTTCGCCGCGCGCTACCGGCTCGGCGAACTGCAGCCGCAGCGCAACGACCCGTATGCGCGGCTGGGCGCCAAGGACATCGACAGCGCCGCGCACCGCGCGCTGGCGCTGCAGGCCGCGCAGCAATCGCTGGTGCTGCTGAAGAACGCCGACGCCACCCTGCCGCTGCGCCCGGGCCTGCGCCTGGCCGTGCTCGGCCCCAACGCCGACGCGCTGGCCGCGCTGGAAGCCAATTACCAGGGCACCTCGGTGCAGCCGGTGACGCCGCTGCAAGGGCTGCGCATGCGCTTCGGCGCCGCCCAGGTCGCCTATGCGCAGGGCGCGCCGCTGGCCGCCGGCGTGCCCGGCATGATCCCCGAGACCGCCCTGCGCAGCGACGGCAAGCCCGGGCTGCGCGGCGAGTACTTCGACAACCTGGACCTGGCCGGCACGCCGCGCGTGCAGCGCCAGGACCGCGTGGTCGGCTTCAACTGGGACCACGTGGCCCCGGCCAAGGACGTGGACAAGGATCGCTACTCGGTGCGCTGGAGCGGCGAACTGCTGCCGCCGGGCCCGGGCGATTACACCCTGGCGGTACGCGTGGCGCGCTGCTTCGATTGCGCCGGCCACGACCCGGTGCGCCTGTACATCGACGATCAACTGGTGGTCGCCGGCAACGCCGAGGACAAGCACGTGCCGGCCGGCATGCACAACGCCGACGGCCGCAACGTCGAGACCGTGCTGCATTTCGACGACGCGCGGCCGCGGCGGATCCGCCTGGAGCTGGAACACCGCGGCCAGGACCAGGGCCTGCGCCTGGAGTGGCTGGCGCCGCCGGCGCTGCAGCTGGCCGAAGCCGAACGCGCGGTGGCGCAGGCCGACGCAGTAGTGGCCTTCGTCGGCCTGTCGCCGGACGTGGAAGGCGAGGAACTGCGCATCGACGTGCCCGGCTTCGACGGCGGCGACCGCAACGACCTGGCCCTGCCGGCGGCGCAGCAGGCGCTGCTGGAACGGGCCAAGGCCAGCGGCAAACCGCTGGTGGTGGTGCTGATGAGCGGCAGCGCGGTGGCGTTGAACTGGGCCAAGCAGCACGCCGACGCGATCATCGCCGCTTGGTATCCGGGCCAGTCCGGCGGCACCGCGATCGCCCAGGCGCTGGCCGGCGACATCAACCCCGGCGGGCGCCTGCCGGTGACCTTCTACCGCTCGACCAAGGACCTGCCGCCCTACGTCAGCTACGACATGAAGGGCCGCACGTATCGCTACTTCAAGGGCGAGCCGCTGTTCCCGTTCGGCTACGGGCTGAGCTACACCCAGTTCGCCTACGACGCGCCGCAGCTGTCGACCGCGACGCTGCAGGCCGGCCAGCCGCTGCAGGTGAGCACCACCGTGCGCAACACCGGCGCACGCGCCGGCGACGAGGTGGTGCAGGTCTACCTGCAGTACCCGCAGCGCGCGCAGTCGCCGCTGCGCAGCCTGGTCGGCTTCCAGCGCGTGCACCTGCAGCCGGGCGAGGCGCGCACGCTGAGCTTCGCATTGGATGCGCGCCAACTCAGCGATGTCGACCGCAGCGGACAGCGCGCGGTGGAAGCCGGCGACTACCGCCTGTTCGTCGGCGGCGGTCAGCCGGGCACCGGCGCACCCGGCGAGGACGCGGCGTTCTCGATCAGCGGGCGCATGGCCCTGCCGAAGTGAGCGACGGGGCCGCCCACGGCCCCTGTCTACGAAATGCGCCAGCGCATGCGGCGGTGCAGCGTAACGGCCCGGCGCGCTGCCGCCGCCGGGCGCCATCCCCGCACGTTCCAGCGTCCAGCTAATTTATTTTTCACGACCTATTGACAGTCTTCCGGGACAGAGGTATCGATAACACGTCGGTGCCACGCATCGACGATGCCAGACGCGCCGAACGCCGCAGCACCTGCGGCGTTTTCCAGGGCAGTTCCAGGGGTGATGTGCCATGTCATGCAGTCGTCGCAGCCAGGATCGATGCCTCGCCGGAGTTCCGGCGCCCTGCCTGTCGTCCGCGTTCCGCGCGGGCACGCATGGGGGCCGCTGCGCATGACCCGTCGCTACAAGCTGAGCGCGCTGCGTTCGCGCTCCAAGTGCATCGCCGGCTACTCGCCGCCACGCCACTGATCGCCGTTTAACGGTCCGCCCAGCCGGCAGACGCCTCGCGTCGGTCGCCGTTCGCTCTGTCCTGTTCGCACGCCCTCCGGCGTGCGGTCCGAGCGTGCGCGCCTTCCGTCCACCGTGTCTGCCTTCCAGGAACGCAGCGGCGCGTCGCCTTCGGCGCGTGCCCGCACCGATCACGATCAGCGAGGTGTCACGTGGCAACCCATCCCTATTGCAAGCGCAAGGCGCTGTGCGCCGCCATCCTGGCCATCACCGGCCTTGCCGCCACCGCACCGGCGCTGGCCGGCACCGTGCAGGGCGAACTCAAGGAGCGCAGCAGCGGCAAGCCCGCCGCCCATGCGAAGGTGGCCATCGCCGGCACCGCGCTCAGCGCCGTCACCGACGCCCAGGGCCGCTTCGTCATCGCCGACGTGCCGGCCGGGCAGTACGCACTGCAACTGGACTACCCGGGTTTCAGTGCGCCGGAAACCACCGTGCAGGTCGCCGACAGCGGCGCCGCCACGGTGTCGATCGCGCTGGACGAGGCCAAGCAGTTGCAGACCATCAGCGTGGCGGCCAATCGCTACGACGCCAGCACGCTGAAGATGAATTCCTCGAACACGGTGGACGTGCTCTCGGCCAACGACCTCGAGCACACCGCCGTGCACAACGTCGCCGAGGCGCTGGGCCTGATCGCCGGCATCAACATCACCTACAGCGGCTCGGGCTACTTCGGCGGCGTCGACGGCGCCGCGCGCGGCGAAGGCATGTTCGCCTCGGTGCGCGGCCTGCCCTCGGAGTACAACGTCAACCTGATCGACGGCGTCACCGTCGCCCAGGGCATGCCGTACAGCCGCAGCGTGCAGTTGAGCCTGCTGCCGCCTTCCGGCCTGCAGACCATCGTCGCCAACAAGACCTCCACCGCCGACATGGACGGCGACGCGATCGGCGGCACCCTGGATTTCCGCACGCCCACCGCCTACGACTACAAGGAGGCCACCAGCGGCAGCGTCACCGTCAGCGGCCGCGTCGAGAGCCGCGCCCGCGACTACGGCGGCGACGGCCTCGGCGGCGGCCTGGCCGGCGAGTTCCAGCACAAGTTCGGCGACGAGCAGCAATTCGGCTTCTACGCCAGCGCCTATTACGACTACCGCACCTCGACCAACAGCGAGGTGGCCGCGGCCACCAGCGCGCTCAACGACGGCTCATGGAAATTCCTGCACGCCAATGCCGACGGCAGCAATGCCGCCGGCTACGCGCCGCAGGACAACCTGACCAGCACCGGCATGAACGTCGGCGTGGTCGCCGGCTGGGAGCGCCGCTACGGCGGCAATGCCGCCTTCGACTGGAACGTGGACGACACCCTGTCGGTGTACGCACGCGCCACCTACGCCTACGCCAAGACCGACCAGGGCACCACCTTCGTGCAGTTGCTGCCGCAGGACGTCAGCTTCGTGCCCACCGCCACGCCCGGCGTGTATTCGCCCAACATCAACCGCATCGCCGCGCGCTTCTGGTACGAGACCAACCCGGAAATCGCCGACCTGGCCACGTTCCAGGTGGGCGCGCGCAAGACCATCGGCAACTGGACGCTGTCGCCGAACCTGTTCTACAGCTTCGGCGACAACGACCGCCCCGACCACATCGAGATCGACGGGCGCGAGGACAAGTTCAGCCAGGCCAATTTCGCCTACTCCGGCAGCAGCCTGATGCGCTACGGCAGCGGCGCCTTCCCCTACCCGCAGCTGACCCCGGCGCTGCTGGCGCAGGTCAACAACATCCCCTCGCTGTACGCCAGCAGCTACGGCGAATCGACCAAGATCTATTCCGGGCAGAAGAAGGGCGGCGCCAAGTTCGACGCGCGCTACGACTTCGCCGACGGCGCGCTGACCGCGCTGCAGTTCGGCGTGAAGTACAGCAAGAGCAGCCGCCACTACAGCAACCGCGACTGGTGGACCGGCCCGGTGCCCGACACCAGCACGCTGGGCGACCTGGGCATCTTCAACGGCGGCTACGCGGCGATCTTCCCCGGCAAGTACCCCTGGGCCACGCCGCGGGTCAGCGAAGGCGCGGTAGCGCAGGTCATCGCCAGCCACCTCACCGACGACGACCTGGACACCTGCGGCAGCGCGTTCTACGTCAACAACTACAACTGCAATACCATGCGCGGCACCGAGGCGGTCAGCGCCGCCTACGCGATGGCGACCTTCTCCTTCGGCAGCCTGGAAGTGGTGCCGGGCGTGCGCTTCGAGCACACCAGCATCCACAACACCTTCTGGACCACGCCCACCGACAGCGACGGCAACCAGCAGGTCGGCTATTTCGCCGCCAACAGCACCCACTACGACCAGCCGCTGCCCAGCGTGTTCCTGACCTGGCGCCCGGACAGCGCCACCACCTACCGCGCCGCGCTGTGGACCAGCTACACGCGGCCGGCGTTCGTGCAGTTGGGCGGCGGCAGCCAGATCAACATCTCCAACGGCATCACCACCATCAGCCAGGGCAACCCGGACCTGAAGGCGATCACCTCGACCAACCTGGACCTGTCCGGCGAGTGGGCGACCGACCATGGCGGGTTCTTCTCGGTGGCCGGCTTCTACAAGCGCCTGCATCACTACATCTACGATGCGGGTTCCGGCCAGGCCAATTCGGGCACCAGCGGCAGCGGCACGGTGTTCTACCAGATGCCGACCAACGGCGGCGACGGCCGCGTCTATGGTGTGGAGGTCAGCGCACGGCAGCGCTTCCAGGATCTGCCGGCGCCGTTCGACGGGCTGGGCGTCAGCGCCAATGCCACGCGCCAGCATGCGCATGCGGATCTGGGCATGGTCGGCTTCGAGGACGAGCAGATGCAGTCGGCGCCGAATGCGATGGCCAATCTGGAGTTGTTCTACGAGCGCTCGAAGTTCTCGGTGAACCTGAGCTATCACTTCAGCAGTTCGTATCTGCTGAACTACGATTTCCTGCACCAGAACGCGCCGTGGGACGATCTGTGGGCGCGGCCGACGCGGCGGGTGGATCTGCATGCGGGCTATCGGTTCGACAATGGGGTGAATGTGGATCTGTCGATCTCCAATCTCACCAAGGAATACAGTTACTGGGGCCATGTGGGCCGGCACAATCTGGCGGTGTCGGACATCGTGGATGCCGGCATGATGACGTTGTTGACCGTCAAGTACGCGTTCTAGGCCGCGGCGGCGTGCGCACTGGGATGCCATGGCGGAGCGTTGCCACGCTGTCTGTGGGAGGGACTTCGGCCCCGGCGGTCTTTACCGACTCCGCGTGGACCACGCTTTTTGTGGGAAGGACTTCAGTCCCGATGGGCTTTACCTGTGCGGCCTGGATCAGGCTGCATCGGCAGCCCGCTCGCGCAGCGCGCACCCCGCTTGTCGTAGGAGCGGCTTCAGCCGCGACAGGCTCTACCGAAACAGCCAGGACCATGGCTCTTGTGGGAGGGACTTCAGTCCCGACGGGCTTTACCGACGCTGCTTGGATTATGCGATCTCAGCAGCTCACACTAGCGGCACACACCGCCGCTCTTGTAGGAGCGGCTTCAGCCGCGACAGGCCTTACCGACTTCGCCTGGACCACGCTTTTTGTGGGAGGGACTTCAGTCCCGACAGGCTTTACTGGGAATGTTGGAAGGCAAAGGCAAAAGCTTTCGCCTGGCGGCGAGTCACTTTTCTTTGCTTGTGCAAAGAAAAGTAACCAAAAGAAAGCACACCCCGCCGCAGCGCCCGCTGCGCGGGTCCGCTCCGCTGACGGGATTTTCGGACGGGGCATCCTGCCCCGGCCGAAAACGGCGCACGTCCCTGTGCGCCGCCCCCCTCCGGGGGGGTTTACCCGCCAGCTCCGCCGCTGCGGAGGGGACCCGGGAAGAGCAAAATCTGAAGAGCAACAGCAACAACCACGGCAACTGCAACTGCAACGCTCCGGCTGGAGTCCGCAATGAAACGCCGAGCCTTCTGCCGGTTCGGTTTGCTCGCGCCATTGGGCTTGGTGGCGATGCCGATGCTGCGCCCGGCGGTGCCAACATCAGCGCCGGTGCCGGATGGACGGCCGCACACGTTCGGTTTCGCGCAAGGCCGCTTCACGCTGGACGGGCAGCCGTGGCAGATCCGCAGCGGGGAACTGCATCCGCTGCGGATCGCGAAGGCGGATTGGTTGCATCGGATTCGCATGGCCAAGGCGATGGGGCTGAATACCATCGCGCTGTATCTGATGTGGAATGCGCTGGAAACGGCGCCGGGGCAGTTTGACCTGGACAGCGGCGAGCGCGATTTCGTCGGCTTCATCCGGCTGTGCCAGCAGGAGGGGTTGTGGGTGTATCTGCGCCCGGGTCCGTATGTGTGCGCGGAATGGACGCTGGGCGGGTTGCCGCCGTATCTGCTGCGCGAGGCGAACATCCGCCTGCGCGATCGCCACGATGCGCGGTACATGGCGGCGGTGGAGCGCTACATCGGGGCGATCGCGCCGCGCATCGCGCCGTTGATGGCCAGTGCCGGGGGGCCGGTGCTGATGCTGCAGATCGAGAACGAATACTCGATGCACGGCAGCGACGTCGGCTATCTGCAGGCGCTGGCCGCGCTGTGGCGGGCGCATGGGGTCGAGGGGCCGTTCTCGCTGGCCGAAGGGCTCAAGGATCTGCGGCGGCGCCAGGCGATGCTGCCCGGCGCCGCGCTAGGGCTCGATGGTCCCGATCTGCACGATCTGCAGGCGGCCACGGCCTTTGCCGGGCAGGCACCGGTGTGGGTGTCCGAGGGCTACCCCGGCTGGCTCACGCACTGGGGCGAGCCGAAGTTCGCGCGTCGCGACTATGCGCCGCTGCTGCGCCGCATCGCCGCCGCCGGCTATTCGTTCAATCTGTACGTGGTGCACGGTGGCACCAATTTCGGTCTCAGTGCCGGGGCCAATGCCGAGGACGACGGCTCGCAGTTCCAGCCGGCGCTGACCAGCTACGACTATGGCGCGCCGATCGACGAGGCCGGCCGTGCCACGCCGGCGTACTTCGCGCTGCGCAAGATCATCGCCACGCAGGCCGACACGCCCGCACCGCCGGTGCCCGCCGCACCGCGACGTGCGCACTTCGCTGCGGTGCAGGCCACGCCCGTGGCCGCGCTGTGGGACAACCTCGGCCCCGCGCTGCAGACCGACACCCCCATCGACAACCAGCGCCTGCTGGGCCAGGACCAGGGCCTGGTGCTGTATCGGCGCCGGATCGGTGCGGGCCAGTCGCTGCACCTGGGGCAGGTTCACGACTACGCGGTGGTGCATCTGGACGGGCGCGAACTCGACCACGTGTCGCGAGTGCGGCATCCGCACCTGCACAGCGCGCTGCAGTTGCGCCTGCCCGATGCAGCGCAGGACACGCGCGATCTGGAAGTGCTGGTCGACAGTTTCGGCCACATCAACTTCGGCCCGGCGTTGGGCGATCGCAAGGGCCTGCTCGGTCCGGTGCGGCTCGATGGGCAGGAGCTGCACGGCTGGGAGGTGCGCGGGCTGGCGCTGGACATGGATCCGACGCCGTCGCTGCGCCCGCTGCAGGCGCCGCCGCAGCGCCCGGGCCTGTTCTTCGCCACCGAGTTCACCCTCGACCAGCACGGCGACGTGCACCTGGACATGCGCGACTGGCGCAAGGGCTATCTGTGGGTCAACGGGCGCCTGCTCGGCCGCTACTGGGACATTGGCCCGCAGCAATGCCTGTATTGCCCCGGCGCCTGGCTGCGCGCCGGGGCCAACCAGGTGCTGATCCTCGATCTGCATCGCCTGCAACCCGGCCTGGTGCGTTGCGCCGACGGTCTCGTCCCCACGCCTGCCACGCAGCCCGTCGCATCCCTTCCCTCCCCACAGGATCGCGCATGCACATGACATCGCTCGCCGCACCCGTCGCGTCCTCCTCGTCCGCCGCCGACCAGGGCGCGCCGCCGCGCACGCTGGGATTCTGGAGCGCGCTGTCGGCCAACCTGCTCAACATGATCGGCATCGGCCCGTTCATCACCATCCCGCTGGCGCTGTCGGCGCTGGCCGGGCCGGCGGTGCTGCTGGGCTGGGTGGTCGGCGCGCTGCTGTGCCTGTGCGACGGCCTGGTGTGGGCCGAACTGGGTTCGGCGATCCCGCGCTCGGGCGGGCCGTACCACTACCTGCGCGAGGCCTATGGCCGCGACCGCGCCGGGCGTCTGTTCGGTTTCCTGTACCTATGGCAGACGCTGCTGACCGCGCCGCTGTCGGTGGCCGCGGCCGCGGTCGGTTGCGCGCAGTACCTGGCCTATCTGATGCCCGGCTTGAGCCGCACCGCGCTCACCGGCATCGCCATGGCGCTGTGCCTGTTCAACACCGCGCTGCTGTACCGGCAGGTGCGCTCGGTGCAGTTGCTGTCGCTGCTGGTCAGTGCGGTGGTGATCGCCGCCTGCGTGTGGATCGTGCTCAGCGGCGCGCTGCATTTCGACATGGCGCTGGCGCGCGAGTTCCTGCAGGCGCGGCCGGCCTCGCCGCACGGCTTCTGGCTGGGCTTCGGCGCGGTGGCACTGATCGCGGTGTACGACTACGGCGGCTACAACAACGTGTGCATGCTCGGCGGCGAGATCCGCAAGCCGCGCCGCACGATTCCGCGCGCGGTGCTGTGGTCGATCCCGATCGTGGCGGTGCTGTACCTGGGCTTGAACGTGACCCTGCTCGGCGTGCTGCCGTGGCAACAGGCGGCGCAGTCCAAGGCGGTGGTGGCCGACTTCATGCAGGCCATCTACGGCCCGGTGGGCAGCACCGTGGCGGTGGCGCTGATCGTGCTCGCCAGTTGGGGTTCGGCGCTGGTGGTGCTGCTGGGTTATTCGCGGGTGCCGTATGCCGCGGCCGCGTCCGGCCAGTTCTTCGGCGTGTTCGCGCGGCTGCACCCGCGCGGACGCTTCCCCACCGTGTCGCTGCTGTTCGTCGGCATCACCTCGGCGCTGGCCTGTCCGCTGTCGCTGGACGACCTGATCGCCACGCTGATGATCATCCAGATCCTGTTCCAGTTCCTGGCGCAATGCCTGGCGGTGGTGCTGCTGCGGCGGCAGCCGCGGCGCCGCGCGCGCTTCGCCATGCCGCTGTATCCGTGGCCGCTGCTGATCAGCGTCTGCGGCTGGCTGGCACTGCTGGCCACCAGCCCGCTGCCGCGGCTGCTGGCGGCGGTGCTGGCGCTGTGCGCGGGTACCGCGCTCTATCTCATCCAGGCCAAACGCGAGGCAGCATGGCCCTTCCAGCAATGAAAACCCATGACGTCGCGGTGGTCGGCGAGGTCTATCTCGACCACATCTTCAGCGGCTTCAGCACCTGGCCCGGGCCGGGCGAGGAAGCGATGGCGCGGCACTACCATCGCGACCTCGGTGGCGGCACCGTCAACACCGCCTGCGGGCTGGCGCGGCTCGGACGCAAGGTCACGCTGATCGGCGCGATCGGCGCCGGCGACCGCGACTGGTTCGCGCAGCGCCTGGGCGCGTTCGGCGTCGGCACCGAGGGCCTGGTCGACCACCCCGCCGGCACCGGCGTCACCGCCAGCGTGTCGCTGCACGACGACCGCTCGTTCTTCACCTATCCCGGCGCCAATGCCGCGCTGGAACCGCTGCTGCGCAGCGCGGACGCGCTGGAGGCGATGTGCGCCGCGCGCCATGTGCACTTCGCCCTGCCGCTGCCGGCGACGCTGGCGCGCACGCTGCTGCCGGCGTTGCGCGCGGCCGGCTGCAGCACCTCGCTGGACGTGGGCTTCAACCCGGCCTGGCTGGCCGATCCGGACAACCACGCCACCTGCCGCGCGGTCGATCACTTCCTGCCCAACCAGAAGGAGGCGGCACTGGCCGGTTGCGCCGGCGACGATGCCGCATCATGCGCCGCCTGGGCGCAGGCGCTGGGGCTGGCGCAGGTGACGATCAAGCTCGGCGGCGCCGGCGCCTGCGTGGTGGATGCGGCCGGCGCGCGATTGGTTGCCGCGCACACGGTCGCCGTGCAGGACACCACCGGCGCCGGCGACGCCTTCGATGCCGGCTTCATCGACGCGCTGCTGGACCACCTTTCCCTCGACGCCTGCGCGCAGCGCGGCTGCCTGTGCGGCGCCGCCTGCTGCACCGCGCTCGGCGCGCTCGACGGCCTTCCCGATCCCCCACGTCTCAGGAGTCTCCATGAGCAGTTCCTTTACCAACCGTAAACTCGCCCTGATCGGCGGCGGCGGCGTGCGCGCGCCGCTGGTGGTGTACGGCGTCAACGATGCCGCCGAAGCGCTCGGCGCGCGCGAGATCGTGCTCTACGATCCCGACCAGGAGCGGCTGGCGCTGATGGTCGCGCTGGGCCGCGCGGTGGTCGCCGAGTTCGGCGGCGAGCTGCAGGTCAACGCGGCCAGTTCGGCGGAAGCGGCGATCGACGGCGCGCATTTCGTGCTCAACAGCATCCGCATCGGCGGCATCCGCCAGCGCGCCACCGACGAGCACACCATCATCCGCCACGGCTACGCCGGGCAGGAGACCACCGGCCCCGGCGGCGTCGCCAAGGCGCTGCGCACGGTGCCGGTGGCGATCGAGCAGGCGCGGATGGTGGAGCGGCTCAGCCCCGACGCCTGGCTGGTCAGCTTCACCAACCCGGCCGGGCTGATCACCCAGGCCATCAGCCGCCACACCCGCGCGCGCGTGGTCGGCATCTGCGACACGCCGGTGGAGCTGTTCCACAACATCGCCCGCGCACTCGGCGAGCCGCCCGCGGACGTGGACTGCGAGTACGTCGGCCTCAACCACCTGGGCTGGATCCGCGCGGTGCGCGTGCGCGGCGAGGACGTGCTCGACCGCATCCTCGCCGACGACGCGATCCTGCGCCAGCTGTACCTGGCGCCGCTGTTCGACTTCGACATGCTGCGCACGCTGCGGCTGATCCCCACCGAGTACCTGTACTTCTACTACGAGCGCAGTCGCGCCCTGGAGAACCAGCGCGCCAGCGGCGCCAGCCGCGGCAGCGAGATCGAACGGCTCAACCACACCCTGATCGCCGACCTGCGCAGCCGCCTCAACGCCGGCGACGGCAGCGGCGCGGTGCAGACCTACGCCGCCTACCTGCAGCAGCGCTCCGGCTCGTACATGCGGCTGGAGGCCGAGGCCGGCTCGGCCTTCGCCGACGACCTCGCGCCGCAGCCGGACCCGTTCCGCGCCAGCACCGGCTACCACCGCATCGCCGTGGACGTGATGAGTTCACTGACCGGCGCGCTGCCGGGGCGGCACGTGGTCAACGTGCGCAACCAGGGCTGCATGCCGGAACTGGCCGACGACGACATCGTCGAGATCTCCTCCACCATCGAGCGCGACCGCATCACCCCGCTGCCGGCGCGGCCGATGCCCGAGGCGATCCAGGGCCTGGTGCGCACGGTCAAGGCCTACGAACACGCCGCCATCGACGCCGCGCTCAGCGGCAGCCACCTGGACGCCTGCAAGGCGATGCTGATCCACCCGGCCATCGGCGAGTGGAGCCCGTCGCGGCGACTGCTGGAGGCCTTGTTCGGCCATGCCGGCAACGGCGACGACGACGGCGAGTGCGTGTGCTCGGGACCGATGCACTGGCACGGCGCGCATCACCACCACTGAGCCGGCCGGTTGTGCGGTCGCAGGATGCAACGGACGGCCACACGTTGTAAGGTCGTCGCAAATTGGTCCGTCATAGGTACCATCAACCTGCCCTCCCGGCCGCGGCCGGCGCCTCCCCGGCGCCGGCCCGTGCCGGGAGCGTTTGTCGATTCCACGGAGCGTTCCAGGCCATGCCCACCCGCCGCGACATCCTCCACTTCCTCGGCGCCAGCGCCGGCGCTGCGCTGCTGAGCGGGGCGCTGCCGGCCGCCGCCGCGGCGTCGGCTTCTGCCGCGCTGCCCAGCAAGCGGCCGCCGCCGGGCAAGCGCCGCTTCGTCAGCGCCGCGGTCGAGCGTCAGTTGCGCACGGTCAAGGCCGGCATCGCCGATCCGCGCCTGGCCTGGCTGTTCGAGAACTGCTACCCCAACACCCTCGACACCACGGTCGAGACCGGCACCCGCAACGGCAAGCCGGACACCTTCGTCATCACCGGCGATATCGAGGCGATGTGGCTGCGCGACTCCTCCGCGCAGGTGCACCCCTACGTGCCGCTGGCCAAGCGCGACCCGGCGCTGCGGCGCATGTTCCATGGACTGATCCAGCGCCAGGCCGCCTGCATCCGCCTGGATCCCTACGCCAACGCGTTCCTGCCGGACGGCACCAGCCAGCGCCTGAAGTGGTCGGTGGCCGACATCACCGAGATGAAGCCCGGCGTCGGCGAGCGCAAATGGGAAGTGGATTCGCTGTGCTACCCGATCCGCCTGGCGCACGAGTACTGGCGCGCCAGCGGCGATACCGCGCCGTTCGACGACGACTGGCGCGACGCCATGCACGTGGTGGTGCGTACCTTCCGCGAGCAGCAGCGCCTGCACGGCCGCGGCCCGTACAGTTTCCAGCGGCCCTCGCCGCTGGCGACCGAGACGCTGGTGCTGGACGGCTACGGCCAGCCGACCCGGCCCAACGGCATGATCCATTCGATGTTCCGCCCGTCCGACGACGCCTGCCTGTACCCGCTGTTCGTCCCCGCCAACCTGTTCGCGGTGACCTCGCTGCGGCAACTGGCGACGATGAGCGAGGCGCTGCATCACGACGCCGCCTTCGCCGGCGAGTGCCGCGCCCTGGCCGACGAGGTCGAGACGGCCACCCGAAAGTTTGGGCAGATGCGCGACGCCGACGGTCAGCCGTTCTGGGCCTACGAGGTGGACGGCTACGGCAACCAGTTGTTCATCGACGACGCCAACGCGCCCGGCCTGCTGAGCCTGGCCTACCTGGGCTGCTGCGATCGCCGCGAT
Source organism: Xanthomonas sp. LMG 12459 (assembly GCF_009192905.1). Classification (NCBI taxonomy): domain Bacteria; kingdom Pseudomonadati; phylum Pseudomonadota; class Gammaproteobacteria; order Lysobacterales; family Lysobacteraceae; genus Xanthomonas; species Xanthomonas sp. LMG 12459. The sequence goes on along the minus strand of NZ_NSGT01000041.1, from coordinate 4,039 downwards.
CCCGTGTTCCTGCGCACCCGGCAACTGGCCTGGAGCGAGCGCAACCCGTACTTCTATCGCGGCCGCGCCGCCGACGGCGTGGGCAGCCCGCACAGCGGCCTGGGCACGATCTGGCCGATGTCGCTGATGCAGTACGCCCTGGCCAGCGACGACGACGCGCAGATCCGCCAGTGCCTGCAGTGGCTCAAGACCACCGACGCCGGCAGCGGCTTCATGCACGAGGCCTTCGACAAGGACAACCCGAGCACCTTCACCCGCGACTGGTTCGCCTGGGCCAACACCCTGTTCGGCGAACTGATCATCGACCTGCACCAGCGCAAGCCGCAGTTGCTGAAGGCCTGACGCGATCACTGCATCTGTGGGAGGCACTTCAGTCCCGACGGGCCTGACCGACAACGCGTCGGGACGGAAGTCCCTCCCACAACAGCAAACATACCCCCACCGCACCGCTGCACACCCCGAGGACAGCACCATGGCCACACGACGCGGTTTCCTGCAGGGCGCCATCGCCCTGGCCCTGTTCGGCAGCAGCGGCATCGCGCGCCTGGCGCAGGCACGCGCCGGCAGCTACGCGCTGCCGGCCGATGCGCGCGCCAAGGCCGAGCTCACCCGCAACGTCGACGTGTTCATCGGCACCGGCGGCCACGGCCACACCTTCCCCGGCGCCACGCTGCCGTTCGGCATGGTGCAACTGAGCCCGGACACCTACAACGCCGACTGGGACGCCTGCTCCGGCTACCACGCCGACGACGGCTCGATCATGGGCTTCTCGCACACCCACCTGTCCGGCACCGGCATCGGCGACATGCTCGATTTCCTGGTGGTGCCGGCCACCGGCGCGGTGAAGCTGCAGCCCGGCACGCGCGAGCACCCCGAGACCGGCTACCGCTCGCGCTTCGACCACGCCGACGAAGCCGCCTCGCCCGGCTACTACCGCGTGCGCCTGAAGGACAGCGGCGTGCATGCCGAACTCACCGCCACCGCGCGCGCCGGCCTGCACCGCTACCACTTCCCCAAGGGCAAGCCAGCGCACCTGCTGCTGGACCTGTGCCACGGCATGCAGGACAAGCCGGAGATCCCCGCCCGCGTCGAAGACGCCAGCCTGCGCCTGGTCGACGCGCAGACCGTCACCGGCGGCCGCCGCGTCTACCAGTGGGCCAAGGGCCGCTACATCTACTTCGCCATGCGCCTGTCGCGGCCGTTCGCCAGCGCGCAGCTGTATGCCGACGACCAGCCGCTGGCCGCGAGCGCGCGCAGCGCCGACGGCAACCGGCTGAAACTGGCCCTGCACTACCCCGATGCCGCCGACGCGCCGCTGCTGGTCAAGGTCGGCATCTCCGCGGTCAGCACCGACAACGCCCTGGCCAACCTCGACGCGGAACTGCCCGACTTCGACTTCGCCCGCGTGCACGCCGCCGCCGTGGCCGAATGGGAAAAGGAACTGGGCCGCGTGCGCATCGACAGCGACGACGAGGCGCAGCGCCGCATCTTCTACACCGCGCTGTACCACAGCCTGATCGCGCCGACCCTGTTCAGCGACACCGACGGCCGCTACCGCGGCATGGACCTGCAGGTGCACCAGGCGCCGGCCGGCTACCACAACTACAGCACCTACTCGCTGTGGGACACCTATCGCGCCCTGCATCCCTTGCTGACCCTGGTGCAGCCCGAACGCGTGCCCGACCTGGTGCAGTGCCTGGTGCGCGGTGCCCACGAATGCCCGCAGGGCGTCGCCATCTGGCCACTGCAGGGCGTGGAGACCGACTGCATGATCGGCTACCACTCCGCCGTGGTGCTGGCCGAGGCGCATGCCAAGGGCTTCACCGGCATCGACTGGAAGGCCGCCTACCCGGCGTGGCGCAAGCGTGCGATGGACGACGACGTGCACGGCCTGGCGCTGTACCGGAAGATGGGCTACATCCCCTGCGACAAGGTCGACGAATCGGTCAGCCGCACCCTGGAATTCGCCTACGACGACTGGGCGGTGGCGCATCTGGCGCAGGCGGTCGGCGCCGACGACGATGCCAAGCACCTGCGCGAACGCTCGCGCCAGTACCGCAACGTGTTCAACCGCGAGAGTCACTTCGTGCAGCCGCGGCTGAGCGACGGCCAGTGGGCCACCCCGTTCGATCCGCGTGCGATGGGCCACAGCGCGCAGTGGCGCGACTTCACCGAGTCCAACGCCTGGCAGGCCACCTTCCTCAACCAGCACGACTTGTACGGCTACATGGACCTGTTCGGCGGCCGCGATCACTTCGTCGCCAAGCTCGACGAACTGTTCACCACCAGCTCCGAACTGCCGGCGGACGCGCCGCCGGACATCGACGGCATGGTCGGCCAGTACGCGCACGGCAACGAACCCAGCCACCACGTCGCCTACCTCTACGCCTACGCCGGGCAGCCATACAAGACCCAGGCGATGGTGCGGCGGCTGCTGCGCGAGCAGTACCACGACGCGCGCAACGGTCTGTCCGGCAACGAGGACTGCGGGCAGATGAGCGCCTGGTTCGTGCTCAGCGCACTGGGCCTGTACGCGGTGGACCCGGTCAGCGCCAACTACGTGCTGGGCAGCCCGCTGTTCAAGCGCGCCGAACTGGACGTGGGCAACGGCCGCACCCTGCGCATCGTCGCCCACGGCAACAGCGCGGCCAACGTCTACATCCAGAGCGCCCGCTGGAACGGCAAGCCCTACACCCGCAGCTGGCTGCGCCATGCCGACCTCGCCGCCGGCGGCACGCTGGAACTGGAGATGGGGCCCAAGCCCAATACCGCGTTCGGTGCGGGCAAGGACGATCTGCCGCCATCGTTTAGCTGACCGCCGGGAATGGGGATTGGGAAATCGGGATTGGTGGTTCCCCACATCCGCGCCTGTGCGTGACCCGATGCACGACGGCGCGCGCTCCGGTCGTCCTATTGTCGCACTCGCATCGCTTTTTTCGAGAATCTCCCATGCCGCGTAAGACCCTCGCCGCTCTCGCCCTCGCGTTGGCGCTCGCCCTGCCCTCCACGCAGGTGCGCGCAGCCGACAGCACCACCGCCTGGCCCGCCTTCGCCACCCAGGGCGATCACTTCATCCGTGACGGCAAGCCGTACCAGGTCATTTCCGGCGCCATCCACTTCCAGCGCATCCCCCGCGCCTACTGGAAGGACCGCCTGCAGAAAGCGCGCGCGATGGGCCTGAACACGGTGGAGACCTACGTGTTCTGGAACCTGGTGGAACCGCGGCCGGGCCAGTTCGACTTCAGCGGCAACAACGACATCGCCGCCTTCGTCGACGAAGCCGCCAAGCAGGGCCTCAACGTGATCCTGCGACCCGGCCCCTACGTGTGCGCCGAGTGGGAAGCAGGCGGCTATCCCGCCTGGCTGTTCGCCGAGCCCGGCATGCGCGTGCGCAGCCAGGACCCGCGCTTCCTCGCCGCCAGCCAGGCCTACCTCGACGCGCTCGCCGCCCAGGTCAAACCGCGGCTCAACGGCAACGGCGGCCCGATCGTCGCCGTGCAGGTGGAGAACGAGTACGGCTCCTACGGCGACGACCACGCCTACATGCGGCGCAACCGCGCCATGTTCGTCCAGGCCGGCTTCGACAAGGCGCTGCTGTTCACCGCCGACGGCCCCGACGTACTCGCCAACGGCACCCTGCCCGACACCCTGGCCGTGGTGAACTTCGCCCCCGGCGACGCCAAGAACGCCTTCGAGACCCTGGCCAAGTTCCGCCCCGGGCAACCGCAGATGGTCGGTGAATACTGGGCCGGCTGGTTCGACCAATGGGGCGAGAAGCACGCGGCCACCGATGCCGCCAAGCAGGCCAGCGAATTCGAATGGATCCTGCGCCAGGGCCACTCCGCGAACCTCTACATGTTCGTCGGCGGCACCAGCTTCGGCTTCATGAATGGCGCCAACTTCCAGAAGAACCCCAGCGACCACTACGCCCCGCAGACCACCAGCTACGACTACGACGCCGTGCTCGACGAAGCCGGCCGCCCCACCCCCAAGTTCACCCTGTTCCGCGACGCCATCCAACACGTCACCGGCATCGCCC
>NZ_NSGT01000040.1:0-45024 GCF_009192905.1 Xanthomonas sp. LMG 12459 | reverse complement strand
GTCGGACCCTCACCCCAACCCCTCTCCCGGGGGAGAGGGGCTTTTCGGGCTCTCGCGATATCTGGCGTGCACTGGATGCTCACCTCGCGGACTTTCCAATGAAGCCTGCGACTTCTACGCTCTTGCCCATGCCTTCCTTGCGTTTCGACAATCGCTTCGTCGCCGAGCTGCCTGGCGACCCGGAAACCGGTCCGAGGCGCCGCGAGGTGCTGGGCGCGCTGTGGTCGCCGGTCGAGCCGACGCCGGTCGCGGCGCCGCGGCTGCTGGCGTATTCGCCGGAGGTGGCCGCCTTGCTCGGGCTGTCCGAGCAGGAGGTGCGGGCGCCGGAGTTCGCCGCGGTGTTCGCCGGCAATGCGCGCTATCCGGGCATGCAGGCCTATGCCGCGAACTATGGGGGGCACCAGTTCGGGCATTGGGCCGGACAACTCGGCGACGGCCGCGCGATCTCGCTGGGCGAGGCGCTGGGCGTGGACGGGCGGCGCTGGGAGCTGCAGCTCAAGGGCGCCGGGCCCACGCCGTATTCGCGCGGCGCCGATGGCCGCGCCGTGCTGCGCTCGTCGATCCGCGAGTTCCTGTGCAGCGAGGCCATGCATCACCTGGGCGTGCCGACCACACGTGCGCTGAGCCTGGTCGGCACCGGCGAGACGGTGGTGCGCGACATGTTCTACGACGGCCACCCGCGCGCCGAACCGGGCGCGGTGGTGTGCCGGGTGGCGCCGTCGTTCGTGCGCTTCGGCAGTTTCGAACTGCCGGCCGCGCGCGGCGACACCGCCTTGCTGCGGCGCCTGGCCGATCTGGTGATCGCACGCGATTTCCCGGCGCTGTCCGGCACCGGTGGCGCACGCGATGCGGCCTGGTTCGCCGAGATCTGTGCGCGCACCGCACGCATGGTGGCGCACTGGATGCGGGTCGGCTTCGTGCACGGGGTGATGAACACCGACAACATGTCGATCCTGGGCCTGACCATCGACTACGGCCCCTACGGCTGGGTCGACGACTACGACCCGGACTGGACGCCCAACACCACCGATGCGCAGGGGCGCCGCTACCGCTTCGGTACACAGCCGCAGGTTGCGTACTGGAACCTCGGCCGGCTCGCGCAGGCGCTGGCGCCGCTGTTCGACGACGTCGCGCCACTGCACGACGGCCTGGAGCGGTTCCGTGCGGAGTATGCGCAGGCCGAGCGCGACAACATCGCGGCCAAGCTCGGTCTGGCGACCTGCGGCGACGCCGATGTGGCGCTGATGCGCGACCTGCTGGATCTGCTGCAGCAGGGCGAGGTCGACATGACCCTGTGGTTCCGCGGCTTGAGCGCATTGCCGCTGCCGCCGTGGACGCCGGCGCAGGCCCTGGCGGCACTGGCCGACGCGTTCTACGACCCCGCCAAGCTGGCGACGCAGGCGCCGGCGTTCGAGGCCTGGCTGGCCCGCTATGCGCAGCGCCTGCAGCAGGATCCGCTGCCCGCCGCCGTGCGTGCGGAGCAGATGCGCGCGGCCAACCCGCGCTACGTGCTGCGCAACTACCTGGCGCAGCAGGCGATCGACCGCGCCGAGCAGGGCGACACCGGCGGCATCGACGAGCTGCTGGAGGTGATGCGGCGTCCCTACGACGAGCAGCCCGGGCGCGAGGCCTTCGCGGCGAAGCGTCCGGACTGGGCGCGCAGCCGGGCTGGTTGTTCGATGCTGTCGTGCAGTTCCTGAGCGGGGCCGGCGCGTGCGCTCAGGGCGCGGTCGCGCCGCGATAGCGCCAGGCGGCCAGGAAGGTCGCCACCACTTCCTCCGCCAGCGCCTGCTGCGCGGCCGCGTCCGGCGCCTGTCCGTTGAGCATCGCGCCGGGATAGGCATAGCCGAAGGTGGCGCCGATGAACGCGGTTGCGGCGAGGGTGGGGCGTGCGACCTGCACGTCGCCGCGCGCGTGCAGGGTCTGCAGCAAGGCGCTCAGGCGCTCGCGCAGGCGGCCGGCGCGGCGCTGGTGCAGCGACTGCAGCAGGTCCGGCATCTGCGCGCTGGCCTGCACCAGCAGGCGATGCAGGCGCAAGGCGTCGGGCGCGTACAGGTGCGCCGGCACGGTCACCGCGATCTGCCGCAGGGTCGCCGGCAGGTCCTGTGCGGTGGCGCTGCCGATGTTTTCGAAGCGCGCCTGCAGTTCCTCGTTCAAGGCCTCGAACACCTGCATCAGCAGCTCGGCCTTGCTGGAAAAGTGGTTGTACAGGCTCTGCCGGGTCAGCCCGGCCTGGCTGGCGATCTGTTCCAGCGACACGTCCAGCCCGTGTTCCAGCAGCAGGGTGCGTGCCGCCGCCAGCAGGCGCGGCCGCGCCAGTGCCGGCCGTCCACGCGGGCGCGCGGGCACGCCCGTCGTCGCCGGCTCGGCCGTCGCCGTCGCAGTTTGCGCATCCTGGCGGCGAAGGGTTGTGCTTCCCTTCATGATTGTTTTTTTGTCTTTGAGTAAATTAAATGATCCTCCCCGCCGTCCCCAGGATCAAGCGCATGCCCGCGCCTTTCGTCCAGCGCCGCCGCGCGCTGCCGTTGCTGCTGTCCGTCGTCGTGCTCGCGTTCGCCGGCTGCAAGGGGGGAGGCAAGGCGCCGGCGCCGGCAGCGAAGACGGTGGAGGTGGTGACCCTGCAGCCGCAGAGCGTGCCGCTGAGCGTGGAACTGGCCGGGCGTACCGTGGCCTCGGAAGAATCGGAGGTGCGGCCGCAGGTCAGCGGCATCCTGCGCCAGCGGCTGTTCGAGGAGGGCGCCACGGTGCGGGCCGGGCAGCCGCTGTTCCAGATCGAGCCGACCCTGTACCAGGCCGCGGCCAACCAGGCGCAGGCCAACCTGGCCACCGCCGAGGCCACGCTCGCCGCCGCCACGCTGCGCGCCGAGCGTTACCGCACCCTGGGCAAGACCCGGCTGGCCGCGCAGCAGGATGTGGACGATGCGCAGGCCGCCTACAAGCAGGCGCTGGCCAGCCGCGACGCGCAACGCGCGGCGCTGGACACCGCGCGCACGCAGCTGCGCTTCGCCACGGTGTTGGCGCCGATCGGCGGGCGCATCGGCCGCGCGCGGGTGACCCCCGGCGCGCTGGTCACCGCCAACCAGACCGATGCCATCGCCAAGATCCAGCAACTGGATCCGATGAACGTGGACATCACCCAGTCCGGCAATCAGTTCCTGGCGCTGCGCCGGGCGATCGCCGCCGGTGGCGTGCAGCCGGCCAGCACGCAGGTGCGGCTGACCCTGTCCGACGGTACCGCGTATCCGCTGCCGGGAACGCTGGAGTTCGCCGACCTCGATGTGGAGGAGACCACCGGTGCGGTGACCCTGCGCGCGCGTTTCCCCAATCCCGATGCGCAACTGCTGCCGGGTATGTATGTGCGCGCGCTGGTCGGGCAGGGCGTGCGCCAGCAGGCGCTGCTGGTGCCGCAGGCGGCGGTGGACCGCACCCCGCGCGGCGAGGCGGTGGCCTGGGTGGTGGGCGCCGACAACGTGGTGCGGCAGCGCGAGTTCACCACGCTGCGCGCGGTCGGCGACCGCTGGCTGGTCGGCGATGGCCTCAAGCCCGGCGAGCGGGTGGTGGTGGCGGGCCGGCAAGGCCTCAGCGACGGTGCCAAGGTGACGGTGAAGACCGCCGCCGCCACGGCCGCGCCTGCCGCCAGCCAGGGCTGAGCCGGCATGCTGCCGCGTTTCTTCATCCACCGCCCGATCTTCGCCTGGGTCCTGGCCATCTGCATCATGGCCGCCGGCGCCATCGCCGTGTTCACCCTGCCGATCGAGCAGTACCCGGACATCGCGCCGCCATCGGTCAACGTCACCGCCACCTACAACGGCGCCTCGGCGCAGACCGTGGAAGACAGCGTCACCCAGGTGATCGAACAGCAGATCAAGGGCATCGACCATCTGCTGTACTTCTCCTCGACCAGTTCCTCGTCGGGGCAGGCGCGGATCAGCATCACCTTCGACCAGGCGGCCAACCCGGACATCGCCCAGGTGCAGGTGCAGAACGCGGTCAACCAAGCGCTCAACCGGCTGCCGCAGGAAGTGCAGCAGCAGGGCGTGACCGTGGCCAAGTCGCAGGGCGACAGCCTGATGGCGGTGGCGATCTACGACCGCACCGACCGCATGGACAACGTCGACATCTCCGACTACCTGGTCAGCACCCTGCAGGACCCGATCAGTCGCATCAACGGCGTCGGCGAGATCAACGTGTTCGGCGCGCAGTACGCGATGCGGGTGTGGCTGGACCCGCACAAGCTCAATGCCTACCAACTGATGCCCGGCGACGTGCGCAGCGCGATCCTGGCGCAGAACACCCAGGTCACCGCCGGCGAGCTCGGCGCGCTGCCCACCGGCGCCGAGCAGGAACTCAACGCCACGGTCACCGCGCAGTCGCGGCTGCAGACGCCCGAGCAGTTCCGGCAGATCATCCTGGCCACGCGCGCGGACGGTTCCAGCGTGCGCCTGGGCGATGTGGCGCGGGTGGAGATCGGCGCGGAGAACTACCAGAACAACGCCACGCTCAACGGCCACCCGGCGTCCGGCTTCTCGGTGACGCTGTCTGCCGGCGCCAATGCGATCGCCACCTCCGACGCGATCCACGCCACCATCGAACGGCTCAAGCCGACCTTCCCGCCGGGCCTGGACGTGGCCTATCCGCGCGACAGCACGCCGTTCGTGCGCATTTCGATCGAGAACGTGGTGCACACCCTGGCCGAGGCCATCGTGCTGGTGGTAGTGGTGATGTTCCTGTTCCTGCAGAACGCGCGCGCCACGCTGATCCCCGCGATCACCGTGCCGGTGGTGCTGCTGGGCACCTTCGGCATCCTCGCCGCGGCAGGCTTCACCATCAACACGCTGACCCTGTTCGCGATGGTGCTGGCGATCGGCCTGCTGGTCGACGACGCCATCGTGGTGGTGGAGAACGTCGAGCGGATCATGCATGAGGAACACCTGCCGCCGCGCGAGGCTACCGAGCGCTCGATGGGCGAGATCACCGGTGCGCTGATCGGCATCACCGTGGTGCTGGGCGCGGTGTTCCTGCCGATGGCGTTCTTCGGCGGCTCCACCGGCATCATCTATCGGCAGTTCTCGATCACCATCGCCTCGGCGATGGCGCTGTCGGCGCTGGTCGCGCTGACCCTGACCCCGGCGCTGTGCGCGACCCTGCTCAAGCCGGTTGAGCAGGAGCGCAAGCTCGGCCGTTTCTTCCAGTGGTTCAACCGCAGCGTCGAACGCGGCCAGCAGGCCTACCAGCGCCGCCTCGGCACGGTGCTGCAGCGGCCGCGGCGCTGGATGGCGCTGTATGCGCTGGTAGCGCTGGCGATGGTGGTGCTGTACATGCGCATGCCGACCGGCTTCCTGCCGGTGGAGGACCAAGGCCAGGTGCAGATCCAGTTCACCACCCCGGAAGGCACGCCGCTGGCCAAGACCCAGGCGCTGGGCAAGCGCATCAGCGATTACTTCATGACCCACGAGAAGGCCAATCTCACCGCGATCTTCATGGTGGTCGGCCGCAACAACGCCGGCACCGGGCAGAACGCCGGCCAGGCCTTCGTGGCGCTCACGCCGTGGGGCGAGCGCAACCGCGACAACACCGCACAGGCCATCATCGACCGCGCCAACGCGCATTTCCGCGGCGTCGGCGACGCCAAGATCAGCGTGCTGTCGCCGCCGGCGGTGCGCGGCCTGGGCCAGTCCAGCGGCTTCGAGCTGTGGATCCGCGACAGCGACGGCGCCGGCCGCGCGGCGCTGCTGAAGGCGCAGCAGCAGGTGCTCAAGGAGGCCGGCGACGATCCGCAGCTGACCGCGGTGCGCCTCAACGGCCTGGGCGACAAGGCGCAACTGCAGGTGGACATCGACCACGCCCAGGCCAGCGCGCTGGGCCTGGCGCAGAGCGACATCAACGCGACCCTGGCCACCGCCTGGGGCGGCAGCTATGTTAACGACTTCATCGACCGCGGCCGGGTCAAGCGCGTGTACGTGCAGGGCGATGCGCCGTACCGCGCGCTGCCGGAGGACATCGCGCAGTGGTACGTGCGCGGCAGCGGCGGGCAGATGGCGCCGTTCGCCAGTTTCGCCAGCACCCACTGGACCCGCGGCCCGCAGCTGCAGCAGCGCTTCAACGGCCTGCCGGCATCGCAGATCCAGGGCGGCGCGGCGGCCGGCAGCAGTTCCGGCGAGGCGATGCAGCGAATGCAGGCCCTGGTGGCCAAGCAGGAGGGCTTCGATCTGCAATGGAGCGGGCTGTCCTACCAGGAGCAGTTGTCCAGCAACCAGACGCTGTGGCTGTACACCGCCTCGATCCTGTTCATTTTCCTGTGCCTGGCGGCGCTGTACGAAAGCTGGTCGATCCCGGTGGCGGTGCTGCTGGTGATTCCGCTGGGTGTGGTCGGCACCGTGCTGGCGACCACCCTGGCCGGGTTCGTCAACGACATCTACTTCCAGGTCGGCCTACTGACCACGATCGGCCTGTCGGCGAAGAACGCGATCCTGATCGTCGAATTCGCCGAGGCGCGGCAGCGTGCCGGGCGACCGTTGCTGGAGGCGACACTGGAAGGCGCGCGGCTGCGCCTGCGGCCGATCGTGATGACCTCGCTGGCGTTCGTCGCCGGTGTGCTGCCGCTGGCGCTGTCCACCGGAGCCGGCGCCTCCAGCCGCCGCGAGATCGGCGTGTGCGTGATCGGCGGAATGGTCACCGGCACCGTGCTGGCAGTGTTGCTGGTGCCGTTGTTCTTCGTGCTGGTGCGCGGCCTGTTTCGCGGGGCCGCGCGGCAGGACGCGGGCGCAGCGGCGGCGTAAGTCGTAGACCGACGAGGCGGCTCCGCGACGCGGTGCTGCCTTGCGACTAGACTTTGCGTTCCCCCACGGCATACGACTGTGCGATGAACGATTCCTCCTGCTGCGGCGCGCCCAGCGACGCACCGGCCCACTGGTCCGGCCGCATTCGCGATATCGCCGATTTCCCGAAGCCGGGCATCGTGTTCAAGGACATCACCCCGCTGCTGGCCGACGGCCCGGATTTCGCCTCGGCGCTGGACGAGATGGCGCGTCCGTGGCGCACCACGCCGCTGCAGGCGGTGCTGGGCATCGAGTCGCGCGGCTTCATCCTGGGCGCGGCGCTGGCGCACGAACTGCGCACGGGCTTCGTGCCGGTGCGCAAGCCGGGCAAGCTGCCGGGCAGGACGGTGACCCAGGAGTACGCGCTGGAGTACGGCAGCGACCGCATCGAAATGCACGCCGATGCGCTGCCGGCCGGTTCGCGCGTGCTGCTGGTCGATGACGTGCTCGCCACCGGCGGTACCCTGCGCGCGGCCCTGGCGTTGGCGCAGCAACTGGAACTGGAAGTGGTCGGCGCCGCGGTGCTGGTGGAACTGCAGGGGCTGCGTGGACGCGATCGCTGGAGCGAGACCTTGCCGCTGCTGGCGACGCTGACGTACTGAGCACGGCCACTGCTCATGGCAGCGCAGGTGGCGCGGCCGGGGATCGACGCATTGGGCGCGGCCGCGGCGCACATGCGTCGTGGCGATCGCGCATGGCGCGGGCGACGCCTGACGCCGCAACCGCAGGCGCCGTGTCAGCTCGGGTAGATCACCGCTTCCAGGCTGGGGTCCGCATGCGCGGCGGCATGGCTTAGGTGGCCATCGAACGGACCGACCTTGCAGATCCGGCCGTCGTCGGCGAACACCAGCTGCAGTCCGTGTTCGGCTTCCCAGTCGCAGTTGCACTCCAGGCTGATGCGCAGGCGACCGTCGCGGTAGCGGCTGACGTAGGCTTCGCTGCCGAACTGCACGTGCGCCCATATTTCGTCGGGGCCGGCGATGTCCGGGCACGGCCATCCGTACTCGGCGCACAGCGCCTGCGTGTGCGTGTAGTAGGCGAACACGTGCGGCGCGGCGGCGGCGAAGACCGCGGCGTCGAGTTGCAGGAACGTCGCAATGGCGGACGCGGCGTCGGCCGGGATGTCGCCGGCGGCGCAGTCCTCCAGGATGAAGCAGCAGGTATGGTGCATCCACGCCACCGCGACCGCATCGCTCCACAGGTTGCCGTCCTCGTCCGGCTGCAGCGACGCCAGGATCTGTTGCATCGCGCTCACAGCTTGGCGACCCGGAAGCGGCGGCCCTTGATCTTGCCGGCCTGCAGCTGCGCCAGCGCCTTGCCGGCATGGGCGCGGGCGATGGCGACGTAGGAGCGTGTGGCGTAGATCGCGATCTTGCCGATCGCCGCGCCGGACAGCCCGGCATCGCCGGTCAGTGCGCCGAGGATGTCGCCGGGACGCAGCTTGTCGGTCTTGCCGCCGTCGATGCGCAGGGTGACCATCGCCGCCTGCGGCAGCTGCGCCGGCCGTGCGGTAGCCAGCGGCGCGCGCGACCAGCGCAGCGGCTGGCCCTGCTCGGTTTCCAGCGCCTGCGCGCGCGCGGTCTCGCGCGGCGCCACCAGGCTCAGCGCCAGGCCGTGCTTGCCGGCGCGCGCGGTGCGGCCGATGCGGTGGCGGTAGGTCTCGGTGTCGGTCGGCAGTTCGTAGTTGATCACCGCCGCCAGGTCTTCCACGTCCAGCCCGCGCGCGGCCACGTCGCTGGCGACCAGCACGTTGCAGCTGCGGTTGACGAAGCGCACCAGCACCTCGTCGCGGTCGCGCTGTTCCATGTCGCCATGCAGCGCCAGCGCGGAGAACCCGAACTGCTGCAGCGATCCGGCGACCTCGTCGACCTCCTTGCGGGTGTTGCAGAACACCACGCTGGACTCAGGCGTGAAGCGCAGCAGCAGGCCGGCCACCGCCTTCTGCCGGTAGGTGGGGTCGACCTCGAAGAACTGCTGGTCGATCTCCGGCGCGCTGTCGGCGCCCTCGACGGTGATTTCCGCCGGTTCCTTCAGCAGGTCGCGCGCCAATGCGCGGATTTCCTCGGGAAAGGTGGCCGAGAACAGCAGACTCTGCCGATGCTTGTCGCAGCGGCTGGCGATCTCGCGGATCGGCTCCTCGAAGCCCATGTCGAGCATGCGGTCGGCCTCGTCCAGCACCAGTGTGCGCACCCCGCCCAGGTGCAGCGCGCGCTTGCGCGCCAGCTCCTGGATGCGGCCGGGCGTGCCGACCACCACCTGCGGGTCGTGCGCCTCCAGCGAGGCCAGTTGCGGCGCCAGCGGCATGCCGCCGGTCAGCACCACCAGCTTCATGTTGGGAATGCCGGTGGCCAGCTTGCGCAACTGCTTGCCGACCTGGTCGGCCAGTTCGCGGGTCGGGCACAGCACCAGCGCCTGCGCACGGCTCAGCGCCGGATCCAGCTTGTGCAGCAGGCCCAGGCCGAACGCCGCGGTCTTGCCGCTGCCGGTGGGCGCCTGCACGATGACGTCCTGGCCGGCCAGGATCGGCGGCAGGCTCTGCGCCTGCACCGGGGTCATGCGGGTGTAACCGAGCGCGTCGATGCCGGGCGCGAGCGCCGGGGAAAGGGAGAGGGTGGCGAAATCGTTCATGCGGCATTTTAGCTGGTGGGGCCGGGACTCGGGACCCGGGACCCGGAACGTCAACAGCAAAAGGGCATTTCGACTCGCACCACGCGCCGCTTTTTGCTTTCCGGGTCCCGGCTCCCGGGTCCCGTACAATACGGCATGCCTCTTATCACTCTGCAGAACCTCGACTACAGCGTCGGCGGCCCCTTGCTGCTGGAAAAGACCGACCTGTCGATCGAGCCGGGCGAACGCATCGCCCTGATCGGCCGCAACGGCGCCGGCAAATCCACCCTGATGAAACTCATCGCCGGCGAGCTCAAGCCCGACGACGGCGAGGTCCGCGTGCAGCAGGGCGTGCGCATCGCCCGGCTGGAACAGGAGGTGCCGCATGGCGCCGCCGGCAGCGTGTTCGACGTGGTCGCCGACGGCCTGGGCGAACTCGGCCATTGGCTGGCCGAGTTCCATCGGCTCAGCCATGCCGCCGAATTCGACGGCGATGCGCTGGGCGCGGTGCAGTCCAAGATCGATGGCGCCAATGGCTGGGCACTGGACCAGCGGGTCAACGAGACCCTGACGCGGCTGGAACTGGACGGCGACGCCGAATTCGCGCGGCTGTCCGGCGGCATGAAGCGCCGCGTATTGCTGGCGCGCGCGCTGGTCTCGGCGCCGGACCTGTTGTTGCTGGACGAGCCCACCAACCACCTCGACATCGAGGCCATCGACTGGCTGGAAGGCTTCCTCAAGGGCTGGAACGGCAGCGTGGTGTTCGTGACTCACGACCGGCGGTTCCTGCGTGCCCTGGCCACGCGCATCGTCGAGATCGACCGCGGCCAGGTCAGCAGCTGGCCGGGCGACTGGGCCAACTACGAGCGCCGCCGCGAGGAGCGGCTCAATGCGCAGGCGCAGGAGAACGCGCGCTTCGACAAGCTGTTGGCACAGGAAGAAGTGTGGATCCGCCAGGGCATCAAGGCCCGGCGCACCCGCGACGAGGGGCGTGTGCGGCGGCTTGAAGCGATGCGCCGCGAGCGCACCCAGCGCCGCGAACTCGGCGGCAACGTGCGCATGGAGGCCGCGCAGGGCGAGTCCTCCGGCAAGAAGGTGATCGAGGCCAAGGACCTGAGCTTCGCCTTCGGCGCGCGCAGCATGGTGCGCGACTTCTCCACCACCATCCTGCGCGGCGACCGTATCGGCCTGATCGGCCCCAACGGCAGCGGCAAGACCACGTTGCTGAAGCTGCTGCTGGGCGAACTGACCCCGGACCAGGGCGAAGTGCGCGCCGGCACCAATCTGCAGGTGGCGTATTTCGACCAGTACCGCGCCACCCTGCGCGAGGACTGGAGCGCGATCGAGAACGTGGCCGAGGGCCGCGACTTCATCGAGGTCAACGGCAAGCGCAAGCACGTGCACGCCTACCTGCAGGACTTCCTGTTCACCCCGGAGCGTGCGCGCGCGCCGATCACCCGCCTGTCCGGCGGCGAGCGCAATCGCCTGCTGCTGGCGCGGCTGTTCGCGCAGCCGTCCAACCTGCTGGTGATGGACGAACCGACCAACGACCTGGACGTGGAAACCCTGGAGCTGCTGGAAGAACTGCTCGGCGACTACAGCGGCACGCTGTTGCTGGTCAGCCACGACCGCGACTTCATCGACAACGTGGTCACCTCGACCATGGTCATGGAAGGCGACGGCCGCATCGGCGAATACGTCGGCGGCTACAGCGACTGGGTACGCCAGCGCCCGGCGACGCCGGCCAGCGCGATGGCGGTGGCCAAGGCCTCGGCCACCGCGGCGGCGACCACGCCGGTGGCGGCCGCTGCAGCGGCGCCGGCACCCGCGCCGGCCAAGCGCAAGCTCAGCTACAAGGACGCGCGCGAACTGGAGCAGTTGCCGGCGCGGATCGAAGCGCTGGAACAGCAGGTCGCGGCGCTGACCGAGGCGATGGCCGACCCGGCGTTCTATCAGCGCGACGCGGCGGCGGTGACCGCGCACACCCAGGCCTTGAGCCAGGCGCAGGCGGACCTCGATGCGGCGTATGCGCGGTGGAGCGAGCTGGACGGTTGAAGAGCCGGGGCTCGGGACAAACACCCTGGGCCTGCGGCGGCAACGAACACGGCGGCCGCTTTACCGAGATCGAAGACCGGATGCGTGGGCATTGGGGGGATCGCGTCGGGGCTGAAGCCCCTCCCACAGGGGGGGCATGTGCGGTGGCCTGTTGTGCGAGCGGTTCTCGGCGCAGCGCGGTCAGATCAATCCGACTCGGCGGGTGCTTCCGCTTCCTCGCTGCCGCCCACGAACGCGACGAAGCTGACGCCGTCCTGCGCCCACTCGCGGGCGACGTCGTCGAGGATGTCCAGCAGCACGTCGAAGGCCGGCTGCGCCACCGCCTGCAACTGCCCGGCGTCCTCCAGCAGCAGCGCGTAGCCGCGCGGCGAGGGCAGCCAGGACAGGTCGCGCAGGCCGTCGGTCAGCGCGTCCCAGTTGCGGCCGAAGCCGGGCGGGAAGTCCAGTTGCGCGGCCAGGCGCATCAGCAACATGGCCTTGCCGGTGCAGCCGTGCAGGTCGATCCGGCACAGCCGCAGGCCGGCGTCGCGGGCCAGGGCGGCGACGCTGTCCAGGTCGCGGTTGGCGACGCGGTAGACGCCGGAGGCGGCCGGCTCGGCCAGGTTCAGCGCGAACGGGAAGCCGCTCATCGCGCCGGCCCCGCGCCACCGACCTGGAAGCTGCGGAAACTGTCGTAGTGGTCGTCGCTGTAATACCAGACTTGCGGCGGCGTGCCGCCGGTGACGATGCGGCGCGTGCCGCGATGCGACAGTCCGGGCGTATCGACGGTGTACTCGCGGTAGTAGCCGCGCGGTTGCGCCGGCAGGCGGTTCTCGCGGTTGCCGAACACGCTGCCGTCCTGGCGATGCGGGAACGGGCCGCCGCGCTGGATCAATGCCACCGTGGCGCGCGCTTCTGGCGGCAGGAACGCGGGCAGCTCCGGCGCCGCGGCATCCGATGCCGCGGCTGCCTTGCCGGGCGCGGTGTACGGCGCCTGTGCGGCCGCGTCGAGCGAGGGGGCGAATTGCTGGTGCGGCGGATGCTGCAGCCCGCGGATGCCCCACAGCCCGCCCACCAGCAACACGATGGCGGCGATCAACAGCACGGGCTTGCGCATGGACTCTCCTGCAGGAACGGCGGCGGCGCGCAGCAAGGCGCCCTCGTGCACAGTATGGGCCGGCCTGCCTGTTCGCGCTCTAAACGCCGCCGGTCACGGTGGTGACGCATGCGATTCACATCCGACTAACCGGGGCGTGGGGCATGGTAGGCGCCGATTCGCTAGGCCGGCCGGCATCACCGCCGCGGGATGGGACGATGTTTCCCCAGCCGCGCCCTTGGTAAGGTCGCCGACCGTCCCTACCATTGCTCACGCAACGCTCGTCCTTTCGACGGCGAAAGTCCAGGAGAACCGCATGGCCTACACCCTCCCCAAGTTGCCCTACGCCTACGACGCGCTGGAACCGCACATCGATGCGCAGACGATGGAGATCCATCACACCAAGCATCACCAGACCTACATCAACAACGTCAACGCCGCGCTGGAAGGCACCGAGTACGCCGACCTGCCGATCGAGGCGCTGGTGTCCAAGCTGAAGTCGCTGCCGGAGAACCTGCAGGGCCCGGTGCGCAACAACGGTGGCGGCCATGCCAACCACTCGCTGTTCTGGACGGTGATGGCGCCGAATGCCGGCGGCACCCCGAGCGGCGACGTCGGCAAGGCGATCGACGCCGAACTGGGCGGCTTCGACAAGTTCAAAGAGGCCTTCACCAAGGCTGCACTGACCCGCTTCGGCAGCGGCTGGGCCTGGCTGAGCGTCACCCCGGACAAGAAGCTGGTGGTCGAGAGCACCGCCAACCAGGACAGCCCGCTGTTCGAAGGCAACACCCCGATCCTGGGCCTGGACGTGTGGGAACACGCCTACTACCTGAAGTACCAGAACCGTCGTCCGGACTACATTGGCGCGTTCTTCAACGTGGTCGACTGGAAGGAAGTGGAGCGCCGCTACCACGCCGCGATCGGCTGATCGCGCGTCAGCGCTGCACCATGAAGAAGGCCGGGTTCGCCCGGCCTTTTTTTGTGTGGATGCCCGCCATAAGCGCTGGAAGTGCGGGTGGGGCGTGGCTGCCAGGTTGGTATGCTGCCCTCGCGCGCGTGACCAGCGTGCTTCGGCAGCGATGGCGGCCTACGCCGCATTGGCCGCCGCTTGCGCCGCTGCGTCGCCAGGGCGCGCTAAACCTTTGGCGTGCAGGCGCAGGAGCGGCTTCAGGGCAGCTCTGCCAACGACGAAAGACAACTGGCAGCAGCGGCTTCAGCCGCGATGGGCGTTACCGGGAATGCTTTGTCGCGGCCGAAGACGCTCCTGCAGATGACGCTGTGCGTGACGAAAGCAGGGAATCGGCGATGCCCGATCGTTCCGGTCCGATGGCATGCCGATGCCGATCCACCCCCATGCGCCGCATCGCAAGGCGGTGATCGCACGGCGCGCGAACGTGCCCAGCCTGCCGTCCGCTATGGCGCCGGTTGCAGCGATGTCGGTATCGGGTCCAGCGGTTGCAGCGCCATCAGCAGGCCGCGCGTACCGGCCACTGGCAGGTCGGGCGCCGGCGCGAGCAAGCGTGCGCCGTGCAGCGGGCGGAAGTGGCCGCGTTCGAAGAACACGTGGTCGGCGGCCGCCGCCGTGCCGGGCGCACGCACGTCGATCCGGTTGCGCGCCGCTTCGCCGCGCACGCTGCCGTCCTCGAAGCGCACCGCCAACGGCGCAAGCTCGGGGGCGCGCGCCGCCGCAAAGAAGCCACCGGCCAGCAGCGAGGGCACGCCCTCGGCGGTGGCATCGATCCAGGCCATCAGGTCCTCGGCCTGTTCGCGGCGGCTGGCGCCGCCGTCGCGCGTCGCGTGCAGGCGGGTGAAGTACAGGTTCACCGGCTGCCCGTGCAGGTCCACCCGCACCAGGCCGGCGACGCTGTAGTCCTCCAGCGGATGCAGCAAGGTCTCGGCCTCTTCCAGCACCGGCAGGCGGGTCAGCAGCGCATTGCCGCGGCGTTGCGGCCGGCTCGGCGGATCGGGGCTGATGAAGTGGCAGTGGTAGCCCAGGCGCGCGGCCAGCCATTGCGCCTGGTTCGGCATCTCCGGCGTCTGCAGCACTTCCTGCAGGGCGATGGCGTCGGGATGCAGGCGCTGCAGGGCCACGGCAATGCGCTCGCGGCGCGCGATCCAGTCGTCGCCGTCCCGCGTGGCGCGCGGGTCCGGGGCGAGCGTGAGCGTGACCACGGTGAGGGCGGCGTCTGCCGTGGCCGAGGCCGTCGGCACCGCGTCCGCCGCCACGTGCGCCTGCGCCAATGCCGCCACGGCCAGCAACAGCCAGCCGGTGCGATGCCATCGGAAGACGCGGGGAGTCATGCGGGCGATGCTACGGCGCAGCGTCTCAGGGTTGCGTATACAGCCGATGGTGCTGCGGCGTCCGCCACACAATCGGTGGCGCGCAGGTGGCAATGACGAACATCGCCCCACCTCCGGCGCGCACAGGCGCGGAGGCGGGGCGGGGACCGGTACACACGGCGCGCGTGCGCCGCGCGCCTCGGTCAATGCTGCAGCACGCCGTCCTTCAGGTGCAGCGGCGCGCGCGCCTCCACCTGCGTCGCCGAACGGCCCAGCAGCAGTTCGTAGTCGCCGGCGACGATGTGCCAGTGGCGCTGCTTCGGGTCGTAGTCGGCCAGGGTCTTGGGCTCGGCGACGATGCTGACGTGGCGGCTCTCGCCCGGCTTGAGCAGCACCTTGTCCCAGCCGACCAGGCGGATCGGGGTGTGATGGCCCTGCGGCAGGCGCAGGTACAGCTGCGGCACGTCTGCCCCTTCACGATCGCCGGTGTTGCGCACGTCGAAGCTGGCGACGACACGGCGACCGTCCGCCTGCACCTTGAAGTTGCCGTAGGCGAACGTGGTGTAGGACAGGCCGTAGCCGAACGGATACACCGGCTCCAGGCCGCGCGCGGCGAACCAGCGATAGCCGACATTGGCGCCTTCGATGTTGTAGTCGACGTTGCTGCCGGCCGGTTGCGCCGGCTTGAAGCCCAGGCCGGGAATCGACGGCCGCGGCAGTTGCGACACGTCGCGCAGCCAGGTGACCGGCAGGCGGCCGGACGGGTTCACCTCGCCCAGCAGCAGCCGCGCCAGGCCTTCGCCACCGCGGATGCCCGGATACCAGGCTTCCAGCACCGCCGGCACCTGCTGCAGCCACGGCATGGCGACCGGGCCGTTGGTCTCCAGGACCACCACGGTCTTCGGGTTGGCCTTGGCCACGCCGGCGATCAGCGCGTCCTGCTTGTCGGGCAGGGCGATGTCCGGCAGGTCCACCGACTCGGCCGACCATTGCGTGGCGAACACGATGGCCACGTCGGCCTCGCGCGCGAGCTTGGCCGCCGCCGCCGGGTCGTCGCCGCTGGCGTAGTCGATCTGCGCGTCGGGCAGGGCCTTGCGCAGCGCCTGCAGCGGCGAGGACGGATGGAACATCACCGGGCCCGGCCAGGTGGTCGGGGCGATCCCCGGCACCGCGTTGCCGCCGTTGACGGTGACGCCGACCATCGACGAGCCGCCGCCGCCGATCACGCCCTTGTCGGCATGGCCGCCGATCACCGCGATGCGGCGCACGGTGCGCGACAGCGGCAGCAGCTTGCCCTCGTTGCGCAACAGCACCGTGCCTTCCTCGACCACGCGCTGCACGGCCAGGCCGCCGGCGTCGTCGTCGATCGGCTGGTGCTGCGGCGGGTTGTCGAAGCTGCCGGTGGCGATGAAGGCGCGCAGGATGCGCTTGACCATGTCGTCCAGGCGCGCCTGCGGCACGGTGCCGGCGGCCACCGCCATGCGCAGCGGCTGGTCGAAATACACCGCCTTGTCGAACACTTCGCCGGCCGACTGCTGGTCCAGGCCGGCCAGCGCCGCCTTGGAGCCGCTGTGCACGCCGCCCCAGTCGGACATCACGTAGCCGGGGAACTTCCATTCCTGCTTCAGCACCTGGTTGAGCAGGTAGTCGTGCTCGCAGCCGTACACGCCGTTGATGCGGTTGTAGGAGCACATCACCGAGCCGGGCTGGCCGATCTTCAGCGCCAGCTCGAAGGCCAGCAGGTCCGACTCGTGCATGGCCTGCTCGCCGATGTCGGCGCTGTGGGTGTTGCGCCCGGTCTCCAGGTCGTTCATCGCGAAGTGCTTCATGGTCGAGACCACATGCTGGCTCTGCACGCCGCGGATCGATTCGCCGACCATCGTGCCGGCCAGCAGCGGATCCTCGCCGGCGTACTCGAAGTTGCGGCCGTTGCGCGGGTCGCGCTGCAGGTTGACGCTGCCGGCCAGCAGCACGTTGAAACCCTGCTGCCAGGCCTCGCGGCCCATGGTGGCGCCGCCGGCGAAAGCCAGTGCGCGGTTCCAGGTGGCGGCGGTGGCCGGGCCGGAGGGCAGCGCGGTGGCGTGGTCGCCGGGGCGGATGTTGCCGGGGTTGGTCACGCCGAGGCCGGCATCGGCCAGTTGCTGCGACGGGATGCCCAGGCGTTCGATCGCCGGCACGTAGCCGGCCGAGCCGAGCGCACCGGCCGGCTTCGGGCCGCCGTCCTTGCCCAGGCCGAAGTAGCTGTGCAGCATCTGGAACTTCTCGTCCGGGGTCATCGCCTGCACCAGCAGCGCGGCGCGCCGGTCCGGCGACAGGTTGCGGTCGTTCCACGGGCGCTGCGCAGCGGCGGCGTTCGGCGTGGACGCCGTGCCCGCGGCCGCCGCCGGCGGCGCGGCGACGGCAGGCGAGGCCAGCGCGAGGGTCAGGCAAAGGGATCCTGTAAACGTTTTCATATCGGGGCGAACAGCCTCTTCAGCAGATGACGGGAAGGCGCATCGGGGGAGTCGGGGGGAGGGTGGAACCGCGCGTCAGGACGGTGCTTCGTCGCTGCGCATGACCGGGTACAGGCGGTAGCGCTCGTCCCAGGAACTGTGGTGGCGGTAGAAGAACTCCAGCCGCGCCTGCGGATCCTTGGCGAAGGCCGCGTCGTGTTCGAGCTTGTCCTCGAACTCGGCCTTGAGCGCCGGGTCGCTGGCCAGCATCTGCCGCGCCACGTCCTCGGCGACGTAGTCTTCCATGTACTCGGCGCGCTCGAACGCGCTGTTGAACTCGCCCCATTGCAGCAGCGAGTCCGGCGCCTGCGGTTCCAGCAGCGCCATCAACAGCCGCGCCTTGGGCTGGGCGATCGGCACGAACAGCGCGCCGGCGCCGACGGCGCGGGTCTCCGGCTTCCAGGCGCCGGCGACGCTGAGCCGCTGGTGGCCTTCGGACGAGCGGGCGGCGAAGCTGGCGGTGTCGGCGCGGAAGGTCTGCACCGGCAGGGTGGCGTCGTGCTCCAGCGTGCGGAAGGCGATGCCGTGCTGGCGCAGCTTGGTGCCGACCAGGGCCGCCTGCGCCGCCGGCACCAGGTAGCCGGCGCGCGGCGCGGCGACTTCCACGCTGGGCACGATCTGGTCGCGCAGCGGCACCCGCCAGATCTTCGGGGTGCGCTCGTCGTAGCGGGTCATCAGCGCGCCGGACACCGGCGAGGGCGTGCGCGTGTAGGCATAGCCGCGGAAATCCACCAGGTGCGAAGCGTCGGTGGTGCGGTAGTCCAGCGCCACGGTCTTCCCTCCCAGGGCCTGTGCACGGGTGTCGGCCGCCAGCGCGTCGGCGCGCCACTGCGCACCGTGCCGCGCCACCTGCTGCAGCACCGAGACGATGGTGTTGCGGGTGATGCGCACGCGCTCGGGGTAGCGCTTCCAGGAATGCGTTTCCACCAGCATGCCGAAGCGGTTGCGCA
This sequence comes from Xanthomonas sp. LMG 12459, assembly GCF_009192905.1. Lineage (NCBI taxonomy): Bacteria > Pseudomonadati > Pseudomonadota > Gammaproteobacteria > Lysobacterales > Lysobacteraceae > Xanthomonas > Xanthomonas sp. LMG 12459. The sequence continues at coordinate 26,747 of NZ_NSGT01000040.1, read as the reverse complement.
GCTGGAAATAGCCGTGCGAGAAGCGCGGCGTCGGCACCCCGTCCTCGAAGCCGGAGGCGGGGTCGTCGTTGACCACGAAGGAGGGGTAGTAGGGCAGCGGCAGCGAGCCCTGCCGCTTCAGATCGGCCAGCACGCTGTCGCGCAGGCGCAGGCCGTCGCCGCGCAGTGCGGTATCGCCAGCGTGCAGCGGTTCCACCTGGATCGACACGTCGTGCTCGAACTGCGCGCCGTCGGTGACGTGCAGATCCACATACACGAGCGGGTCCCACTGCTCGACCAGGCGCAGCATCGCCTGCATCTCCGGCGCGTCGGCCTTGACGTAGTCGCGGTTGAGGTTGAGGTTCTGCGCGGTGGTGCGCCAGCCCATCTGCTCCGGGCCGCGCTGGTTGGGCCGGTTCCAGGCGCCGAAGCGCTCGTGCCCGTCGACGTTGAACACCGGTACGAACAGCCACACCTGCTTGTCCAGCGCGCCGCGCGCGGCCTGGCCGTCGAGCAGTTGGCGCAGCGCCAGGAAGCCGGCGTCCTTGCCGTCGATCTCGCCGGCGTGGATGCCGCCCTGGATCAGCACCACCGGCAGCTTGCGCGCCTGTGCGGCCGCTGGATCCAGCGCGCCGGAGGTGGACACCGCCAGCGCCATCATCGGCCGGCCTTCCGGGGTGGTGCCGAAGTCGAAACAGCGCACCGCCTGTGGATAGCGCTGCGCGAAGGCATCGCACAGCGCGATGGTTTCGGCGTAGCGGCCGGTGCGCGCGAACCCGCTGCGCTCGGCTTCGGTGGACAGGCCCGCCTCGCTGGCCAGCGATGGCATGCTGCACAGCAGCATCGGAAACAGCAGGGTGGCCAGCCAGGGTCGGATCATCTCGGCACCGTCTCGGGACAGGCCCCCATGATGCGGGCAGCGCGCCGATTGCGAAAGCACCCAGGGCGTGTCCTAGCGGTTCGATTCGCCGGAACGATCGGGTAACCTTCTGAAAATTTTGCCTGGACGAGGGCCCGTGAGCAGCCAAGCCACCACGAGACACGCCGCATGAGCGCGGCGCAGGAGCGCACCGCCGCGCGCATGCCGCGGCAGATTCCGTACATCATCGGCAACGAGGCCTGCGAGCGCTTCAGCTTCTACGGGATGCGCAACATCCTGGTGCAGTTCCTGATCACCTCGCTGCTGCTGCAGGAAGTGACCGCGCCCGGCCGCGAGGCCGAAGCCAAGCACATCATGCACAGCTTCATGATCGGCGTGTACTTCTTCCCGCTGCTCGGCGGCTGGCTGGCCGACCGCTTCTTCGGCAAGTACAGCACCATTCTCTGGTTCAGCCTGATCTACTGCGTGGGCCACCTGTGCCTGGCGCTGTTCGAGGGCCATCGCAACGGCTTCTTCCTCGGCCTGGGCCTGATCGCGCTGGGCGCGGGCGGGATCAAGCCGCTGGTGGCCTCGTTCATGGGCGATCAGTTCGACCAGGGCAACAAGCACCTGGCGAAGGTGGTGTTCGACGCCTTCTACTGGATCATCAACTTCGGCTCGCTGTTCGCCTCGCTGCTGATCCCGCTGGCGCTGAAGAACCTGGGGCCGGCGTGGGCGTTCGGCATCCCCGGCATCCTGATGCTGGTGGCGACCCTGGTGTTCTGGGCCGGGCGTCACCGCTACGTGCGCGTGCCGCTGCCGCCCAAGGATCCGCACGGTTTCGCCCAGGTGGTGCGCACCGCGCTGCTGCGGCAGGCGCCGGGGCAGGGCCGCCCCGGCCTGGTCCTGGCCGGCGTGGCGGTGCTGCTGGCGCTGGCGACGTTCGCCCTCGTGCCGACCCTGGGTCTGGTGATCTGCCTGTGCCTGGCGCTGGTGTTGCTGCTGGCCGGCATCGGCGGCGGCACCTGGTGGCAACTGGAGCGCGCCCGCGCGCTGCATCCGGATGCGGCGGTGGACGGCGTGCGCGCGGTGCTGCGGGTGCTGGTGGTGTTCGCGCTGGTCACCCCGTTCTTCTCGCTGTTCGACCAGAAGGCCTCGACCTGGGTGCTGCAGGGCCAGCAGATGCAGATGCCGGCGTGGTTCAGCGCCTCGCAGATGCAGGCGCTGAATCCGGCGCTGGTGATGCTGCTGATCCCCTTCAACAACCTGGTGCTGTATCCGCTGCTGCGCCGGCGCGGCTACGAGCCGACCGCGCTGCGGCGGATGACCGCCGGCATCGCCTTCAGCGGCCTGGCCTGGATCGTGGTCGGCACGCTGCAGGTGATGATGGACGGCGGCGACGCCCTGTCCATCGCCTGGCAGATCCTGCCGTACGCGCTGCTGACCTTCGGCGAAGTGCTGGTCTCGGCGACCGGCCTGGAGTTCGCCTACAGCCAGGCGCCGCAGTCGATGAAGGGCGTGGTGATGAGTTTCTGGAACCTCACCACCACGGTCGGCAACCTGTGGGTGCTGCTGTCCAACGCGGCGGTGCGCAACGACCGCGTCACCGCGCACATCGGCAGCACCGGGCTCAGCGAGACCGCGTTCCTGATGTTCTTCTTCGCCGCCTTCGCGTTCGTCGCCGCACTGCTGTTCGGGCTGTACGCGCGCCGCTACCGCATGGTCGACCACTACCGCCCCGCCTGAGACCCCGCATGCCCTCCGTCACCCCCGTCAACCTGATCCTGATCGTCCTCACCGTGCTGGTGTCGTGGGCGGCGTTCAACAACCGCCGGCTGCTCGACCGGCTGATCCTGTGGCCGCCGGCGATCGACCGCCACAAGCAGTACGACCGGCTGGTGACCTACGGCTTCATCCATGCCGATTTCCCGCACCTGCTGTTCAACATGGTCACGCTGTACTTCTTCGGCGGACCGATCGAGGTGCTGATGGAGCGGCTGACCGGCAACATGCTGGTGTATCCGCTGTTCTACCTGTCGGCGTTGGTGGTCTCGATCCTGCCCAGCTACCTGAAGAACCAGAAGAACCCCAACTACATGAGCCTGGGCGCCTCCGGCGCGGTGTCGGCGGTGCTGTTCGCCTTCATCCTGATGGCGCCGTGGACCGGGATCTTCTTCTTCTTCATCCCGATTCCGATCCCGGCGATCCTGTATGCCGTGTTCTATGTCGGCTACAGCATCTGGATGGACCGCCGCGGCGGCGACAACGTCAACCACAGCGCGCACCTGGCCGGCGCGGCGTTCGGCGTCATGTTCCTGCTGATCATGGAGCCGTCGGTGCTGCAGCACTTTCTGGGCGAGCTGGCGAACCCGCGCTTCGGGCGCGGCTGATCCGCGACGCGGTGGCGTCCGCACGGGCGTGCGGCGCCGCGCGATCGGCACATCTCTCATTCGCTGCGCTGGGTATGCGCCATGGCGCGGATGCGGTCGTGGGCACGCATCGCGCATGGGGCAGGTGGCGGTCCGTCAGGCCGCCCTCTGTGTTCAGCGGGTCTGCTGCCCGCGCAACTGCACCTTGGCGCTGCCGATGGCGGCGTTCTCGTAGGTGCGCTTGAGGCGCTGGTAGACCTCGTCGTCGAGCTGCTGGAACTCGCCGCCCTGGTGGTCGCCGCTGACCGACAGTTGGAACAGCCCTTCCAGCAAGGAGGCGTTGTGGTCGCCCTGGTCGTATTTGCTCTCGGTCTCGCTCATGCGCGTGGTTCCCTGTTGGATCGCTGCGTGATGGGAGGTGCAACTCCCATGCCAGGTTTTCGGCCTGTCCTGGCGGTATCGGCCGCGCGCGGCACGACTTGAGCGGCGTACGGCTGACGCGCCGCGTCGGCGGCGTGACGCCCTGGGGCAGGTGTTTCACATCGCCGCGGCAAGCCGCAGCGGACACTGCCTGCTCCGCGACACATTCCACTTCCCATGTCCGTACCGAACGTCCCGATCGCGCACGATCCGCAGCAGCACCGCTTCAGCCTGCAGGTCGACGGCCACCGCGCCGAACTCGACTACGTGCTGGAGCAGGGGCGCATGGTCATCACCCACACCGGGGTGCCTGGCCCGATCGGCGGGCGCGGGCTGGCGGCGCAACTGGTCGCCGCCGCGCTGGACCATGCGCAGGCACAAGGCTGGAAGGTGGTGCCGGCGTGTTCGTACGCGGCCGTGTTCATCCAGCGGCATCCGCAATACGCGGCGCTGCTCGATTGAGCATCGGGCACCGCAACGGCGCGATAATGCGCGCCACTTTTACAGGCATTGCAGGAACAGGGGCAGTCGACGTGAGCAGGGCAGAGACGATGGGCAACGGGCGGATGGCATGGACGGCACTGGCGGTCGCCGCGGCGCTGGCACTGGCCGGCTGCAAACGCGAGGAACCGGCCGCCGTACCGGCGCCCGCCGCGGCACCGGCACAAAGCGAGGCTTCCGCGGCGCCGGAGCCGGCGCAGACCACACCGCCGGAACTGAAGGACATCGTCGAACACAGCCCCAGCTATGTGGTCGGCATCACTTTTCCGCCGTCGATCAACCGCTACCCCGGACTGGCCGAGGCGGCCAACCGCTACGCGCAGAGCGCGCGCAGCGAGCTGATGGAAGCGGTCGACGGGCTGGGCAACGATCGCCCGCGCGCGCCCTACGAACTCTCGCTGCAGTTCGAAATGCTGCTGGAGCGTCCGGACCTGGTCGCGCTGAGCGCCGACGGCAGCCGCTACACCGGCGGTGCGCACGGCGAACCGCTGGTGGCGCGTTGGGTGTGGCTGCCGCAGCAGCAGCGCATGCTCACCGCCGAGACACTGATCCCGGATGCGTCGCACTGGAAGCAGGTGGCCGGCTATGTCGCCGCGCAGCTGCGCCAGGCGGTGCAGACGCGGGTGGATGCCGAACATGTGCCGCCGGAGGACCAGGACGAGCAGGTGCGCAGCGCCAGCAAGATGATCGCCGAAGGCACCGAGCCGCAGCCCGGCAACTTCAGCCAGTTCCAGCCGTTGGTCGACGCGGCGGGCAAGATCACCGCCTTGCGTTTCGTGTTTCCGCCGTACCAGGTGGGGCCGTACGCCGATGGCACGCAGACGGTGGACGTGCCGGCCAGCGTGCTGCGCGAGCTGGTGGCACCGGAATACGCGCCGCTGTTCGCCGCCTGAGCGGTGGCCGGCGCGCCAGCGCGCGTCGGCGTCGGCGTGCGGTGCACCGCGTCGACAGTATGCGGGAACGCAACGCGTGCCCTCGTCGGAACGATGCGCAATGGGTAGCATTGGCGGCTACCCCACTTGCAATCGATTTCTTATGGGCAGTTTCGATCAGACCGAGCGGCGCGTGGCGCACACCTGCGCGCGCTATCCGGCCTTCCCGCGCGAGCCCGCCGTCCTGGTCCGGCTGGTCAAGCACCTGTACAAGCGCGTGCATGCCAACGCCAGCGGCGTGCTCAAGGAGTACGGCATCAGCCCGCCGGAGTACGAGATCCTGATGATGCTGTACGGCACGCCCGAGCAGTGCATCACCCCCACCGAGGTGGCCGAGGCCGCCAGCGAGAAGCCGGCCAACATCACCCGTCTCACCGACAGCCTGTGCAGCAAGGGGCTGCTGTCGCGCACGGCCAGTCCGGAAGACCGGCGCAAGGTCGCGCTGACCCTGCAGCCGGCCGGCATCGCCCTGATCGAACGCTTGCTGCCGGACGTGTGTGCGTTCCTGGAGACGGAAACCGCGGCACTGGATGCCGGCGAGCAGCAGCAACTGGAGAGACTGCTGAAGAAGATGCTGGCCGGCATCGACGGCCTCGACGCTGCCACCGAGTCGAAGACGCAGGCGGCGCTGCCCTGAGGGCAACCTCGAAGAAGGTGCGTCCGCGGCATCGAGCGTGAATCGATGCGCTGCAGGAGCGGCTTCAGCAGCGACCGGCGTTTCGGAAACGCGCGTCGCGGCTGAAGCGGCTCCTGCCGGACGCGTTCCGGTGTGCTTCGGAGGTGTTCTAGGCGCGTTGCCCATCCCAAAGCAGGCAGAGCATCGGCCTGTTCCTAGCGCCAGCCGCGTGCGCGCGCGCGCTGTTCGCCGTCGGCATCCAGCGCCTCGCCGGCGATGCGCGCATCCACCGCCTGCAGCACCGCGGCCGGCATCGGGCTGGCCGCCATGCGCATGCCGCCGCCGTCTTCGCGTTCGCCGGCCGGCACCAGCAGTTCCACCCGCCATGCGCCGTCGCGCTGGCAGGCCAGGCCGGCGTTGGCGTTCGACAGCGCGAAGGTGCGGCAGTAATGGCCGTCGCGATCGCGGAAGCTCAGGCCGATGCGCACGCTGCCCTGGGACTGGCCGGACAACTGCTGCGTCAGCGCCTGCGCCAGCGCGCCCTCGGCGACGCTCCCCTGGGCCGCCGCGACCGTCGGGCCGTGCGCATCGCCCTGCGGCAATTGCCGCTGCGCGATCCACAGCCCCAGCAACAGCGCCGCCGCCAAGGCCGCCGGCAGCGCCCAGCGGCGTCGTGCGCGTGGCCGCAGCGGCGTCGGTCGGCTTGCCTGCGCCGTCGCATGGATGGGCGAGGGCGGCAGCGCGGCGACAGCGGCGTCCTGGCCGGGGGCGTCGGCCGGCCGTGCGCGCGCCGCGGCGAGCAAGCGTGCGGGCACCGCTTCGTCCAGCACCGGGGCGAAGCCGGCGCGCAGCCGCGCCTGCAGGCTGCGCAGCCGCTCCAGGGCCTGTGTCAGCTGCGGGTCGCTGCGCAACGCCGCTTCCACCTGGGCGGCCTGCGCCGCATCCAGTTCGCCGTCGGCGTAGGCCTGCAGCGTGAGTGCGTCGATCGTGGTGTTCATGCGGTCGCCTCCAGTGATGCCTGCAGGGCTTCGCGCCCACGCGCGAGCCGGCTGGTGAGTGTGCCGAGCGGAATCTCCAGCACCGCCGCGGCATCCTTGTAGGACAGGCCTTCGATCAGCACCAGCGCGATCGCCAGGCGTTGTTCCTCGGGCAGGCCGGCCATCGCGGCCTGCACCGCCATCCAGTCCTGCTGCCGCTCCAGCGGCGTGTCGCCGACGTGCTCGCCCTCGGCGGCATCGACGAACACCTGCCGCCGTCGCCGCTGCGCCCGCACCTCGTCGATCCAGGCGTGGCGGATGATGCCGTACAGCCAGTACTGCAGCGGCGTCTCCGGCCGCCATTGCCCGGCGCGGCGCAGGGCGCGCTCGATCGCGATCTGCAGCAGGTCGTCGGCGTCCTCGCGATGGCCGGCGACGGCACGCGCGAAGCGCCGCAACTGCGGCAGCAGGGTACAGATGCCGTCGCCGACGGCGGCCGTGGGATCGGCGTGCATGTCGGTGATACGTTCGGCGGAGGGGTTTTCTTCCATGGGCGCGGCGCGGCGTTCACCGCGTGTCGGGATGGCAGGATTAGTGTGGCACGCCAACAGGGGCGGACAACGGAGCGGGGCATGGCGACGGGCAGACGAATGCGCTGGATGGCCGTGGCATGGCTGGCGGTGGCGACACCAGCGTTGGCGCAGCTGGCGCTGCCGTCGGCCGGTGGGCTGGTGCAGGACGTCACCCAGGGCATGCAGGGCGGCATGAATCGGGTGGGGGAGTCGCTGCAGGATGCGCGCGGCGAGGTCGAACGGCTGCGGCTGAAACGCCTGCAGGCGCTGCTGCGCAGCGATCCGCGCGGGCTGGAGCGCGACGAGGGCGGCGCGGTGGTGATGCGCGGGCAGGTGGTGGCGCTGGAGCCGGATCCGGCGGCGCTGCAAGCGGCGCAGGCGGCCGGCTTCGCGGTGCTGGAGCAGCGCAGCTTCGGCGAATTCGGCCTGCGCCTGGTGGTGCTGCAGGTGCCGTCGGGCCTGTCCACGCGCCGCGCCCTGCAGCAACTGCGCGAGCGCGATCCGCAGGGCGAGTACGACTACAACCACGTCTACAGCGGATCGGCGGCGGTGCCACCGGCGCCCGCCAGCGCCTCCGCCGCTCCGGCAGCCGCTGGCGCCGCGACGGGCGACTTCGTGGTCGGCCTGATCGACAGCGGCGTGGACGCGGCGCATCCGGCGCTGGCCGGCGTGCAGGTGCAATCCTGGGGCTGCGACGGGCAGGTGCGCGCGCAGCCGCACGGCACGGCGGTCGCCTCGCTGCTGGCCGGACGCGCGGTGGCGCACGGGCCGTTCGCGCGCACCCTGTATGCGGCCGACATCTATTGCGGACAGGCCGATGGCGGCACCGTGGTCGAGCTGGTCGGGGCACTGGCATGGATGGCGCAGCAACAGGTGCCGGTGATCAACATCAGCCTGATCGGCGGGCCCAACCGTGCGTTGCAACTCGCCGTGCAGCGCATGCTCGCGCGCGGCCACGTGCTGGTCGCCGCGGTGGGCAACGACGGCCCGGCAGCACCGCCACTGTATCCCGCGGCCTATCCCGGGGTGATCGGTGTCACCGCGGTGGATGCGCGTGCGCGGGTCTTGCCGGAGGCGGGGCGAGGGCCGCAGGTGGCCTTCGCCGCGGTCGGCGAACTGATCGCCGCGGCACCGCAAGGCCGCTGGCAGACGCAGCGTGGCACCTCCTTCGCGGCGCCGCTGGTGGCGCGGCTGGCGGCGCAGGCACTGTCGCAGCCGAATCCGCAGGCGGCCGCGCAGCTGCGCACGCAGTTGCAGGCGCAGGCGCGCGATCTCGGTGCGCCCGGCACCGATCCGGTGTACGGCGCCGGGCTGCTCGGCGCGGACCTGCCGCTGCAGCGCATGCCGGGCGGCTGAACGCATTCTGTCTGCGTCCCGCCTGCACGGGATGTTCTGCGTCGCTCGATTCGTAGGGAGACATGAGAGCCGCAGATGGCCTGCGGCGACACGAGGAGAATGCGATGAACGGCAAGACTCTGTTGGCGAGCGCGGTGCTGGTGGCGTCGGTGGCGCTGATCCCGGGCGTGGCCGGCGCGCAATTGCTGGGCGGTGCGGGCAGCGTGGGCGGCGCGGTCAACGGCACCCTGGGCGGCCTGGGCGGCGGCAGCCTCGGCGGCAACGGCATGGGCGCCGGCCGCCTGGACGCCGGAGTGCCGCTGGATCGCGCCCGCAGCGGCATCGAGCAGTCGTCGCAGCGTGCGCGGATGGCGGCGCAGCGGGCGGCGGCGCGTGGCGCGGCCACCGCGGACGGCGCGGCGCAGACCGCCGGTGCTGCGGTGAACCAGGGCCGCACGCTGGCCGGCAATGCCGCCGCCAGCGGCAGTGCGGCGGCACGCAGCGCGGCCGGTAGCGCGATGGGCCAGGCCGACGGCGCGCTCGGCGCGGCGACCAGCGCGGCCAATCCCACGGCGGCGCTGGCGACCGCCGGCAATGCCGCCGGTGCCGTCAATGGCGTGACCGGTAACGGTGCTGCGTCGACTGCGGCCGGTAACGGCAGCGGCAACGGCGCCGCCAGCGGCGGCAGCCTGCCGACGGTGCCGGCGCTGTCCGGCAACGGCAGTGCCAACGGTGCGGCCAGCGGCAGCGCCTCGCACAGCGCGGGCACGCATGGCGGGTCGGTGTCGGGCCAGGCGGGTGCGGGCGGCCAGGGCGGTGCGCAGGCCGGTAGCGGTCAGGCGCAAGGGCAGGCCGGTGGCAATGCCTCGCTGGGTGCCAGCATCAACGCCTCCAGCGACGGCCAGTAAGCCGCTGACGGCCAAGCGCGGCGTACCGCGCGTCGCCTTCGCGACGGCAGGCTGAAAAACACGACGCCCGGCTGAGCCGGGCGTCGTGCGTGTTGCGTTCTGCGGTCGGTCGCGGGTGTGTTCCGTCGCGACGTGGCGGCACGGCCGCACGGGCCGCGCCGCGCTGCGCCTCAGCGTGCGCTCGGCGTCGCCGCCGGCGTGGCGTTGAGGCCGCGCTTCTCCAGCAAGGGTTCGATCTGCGGCGCGTGTCCGGCGAAGTCCTGGAACAACTGCATCGCATCGACGCTGCCGCCTCGCGAGAGCAGGGTCTTGCGGAAGCGGTCGCCGTTGGCGCGGCTCAGCCCGCCATGCTGCTTGAACCACTGCTGGGTGTTGGCGTCCAGCACCTCGGCCCAGATGTAGGCGTAGTAGCCGGCCGCGTAGCCGCCCATGATGTGGCTGAAGTACGGCGTGCGGTAGCGCGGCGGCACCGGCGCATAGGCGATGCCGTCGGCGGCCAGCGCCTTGGCCTCGAAGTCCATCACGCCCGATGCCGGCGGCACCTGGCCGGCGCTCAGCTGGTGCCAGCGCTGGTCGAGCATCGCCGCGCCCAGGTACTCGGTGGTGGCGAAGCCCTGGTTGAACTTGGCGGTGGCCACCACCTTGTCCAGCAGCGCCTGCGGCATCGGCGCGCCGCTCTGGTAGTGCTTGGCGTAGTGCTTGAGGATGGCCGGATCGTCGGCCCACATCTCGTTGACCTGCGAGGGGAACTCGACGAAGTCGCGCGGCACGCTGGTGCCGGAGAAGTACGGGTACTTCACGTTCGAGAACATGCCGTGCAGCGCATGGCCGAACTCGTGGAAGGCGGTGGTGACCTCGTCCCAGGTCAGCAGGGTCGGTTGCCCGGCCGGCGGCTTGGGGATGTTGAGGTGGTTGGCGACCACCGGCTTGTCGCCGGTCAGCGCCGACTGCGACACGTAGGAGCTCATCCAGGCGCCGCCACGCTTGGACTCGCGCGCGTACATGTCGGCGATGAAGATCGCCAACTGGCTGCCGTCGGCGTCGAATACGTCGTAGACCAGCACGTCGTCGCGGTAGGTGGGTAGGTCGGTGCGCTGCTTGAAGGTCAGCCCGTACTCCTGGTTGGCGGCGTAGAACACGCCGTTCTCCAGCACCTTCTTCAGTTCGAAGTAGGGCTTGAGCTGGGCCTCGTCGAAGTCGTACTTGGCCTGGCGCACCTTCTCGGTGTAGTAGGCCCAGTCCCAGGCCTCGAGCTTGAAGCTGGGCTTGCCGGCGGCTTTCTGCTCCTGGTCGATCATCGCCTGCAGGTCGGCCGCCTCGCGCTTGGCGTTGGCCACCGCGGCCGGGGCCAGCTTGCCGAGCATGGCGTTGACCGCTTCGGGGGTCTTGGCGGTCTGGGTTTCCAGCGAGTAGGCAGCGTGGTTCGGATAGCCGAGCAGCTTGGCGCGTTCGGCGCGCAGGGTCATGATCCGCGACACCAGCGCGGTGTTGTCGTACGCGCCGCCGTGGCTGCCGCGCGACACCGAGGCCTCGTAGATCTTCTGCCGCAGCGCGCGATCCTTGAGCTGGGCCAGCGGCGGCTGGCCAGTGGTGTTGAGCAGGGCGATCACGTACTTGCCGTCGAGCTTGCGCGCCTTGGCCGCTTCGGCGGCCGCGGCGATCTGCGCGTCGGACAGGCCGTCGAGCTGCTTGACGTCGTCCACCACCACCGCCGCGGCGTTCACTTCGGCCAGCACGTTCTGGCTGAACTTGGTGCCCAGTTCGGCCAGTTCGGCGTTCATCGCCTTGAGCTTGGCCTTGTCGGCGTCGTTGAGCTTGGCGCCGTCGCGGACGAAGTCGCTGTGGTACTTCTCGACCAGGCGCACGCCCTCCGCGTCCAGGCCGAGCTGGTTGCGGGTGTCGTACAGCGTCTGGATGCGCGCGAACAGCTTGGGATTGAGCGCGATCGCATCGCGGTGCGCGGCCAGCTTGCCGGCGTACTCGGCCTGCAGTTTCTTGCGGGTGTCGTTGGTGTCGGCGCCGACCAGGTTGAAGAACACGGTGGTGGCGCGGTCCAGGACCTGCCCGCTCTTCTCCATCGCCACGATGGTGTTGTCGAAGGTCGGTTTGGCGGTCTGATCGGCGATGGCCTGCATTTCCTTCAGTTGCTGCGCCATGCCGGCGTCGAACGCGGGCGCGAAATCGCTGTCCTTGATCTTGTCGAACTGCGGGTAGTGCAGCGGCAGTGGGCTTTCGGCGAAGAACGGGTTGGCCTGCGTGGCCGCCGTGGCGGCGGTGGGCGTGGTGGCCGGAGCGGCGTAGGCGGGCATGGCGAGTCCGAGCGTGGCGGCGAGGGCAAGGGCGAGGCGAGAGGTCATCAAGCGGTATCCGCAATCATGGTGATCGGGCAGGCTACCCCAGGCCGGCAGGCGTGACCCGTGACGAAAGCCATGGGGGCGCTGCAGCATCGGCGCTTGTTTCGCAAGGATTTGCGGCATTTGGCGTGAACCTTGATGCAGTGCGCTCGCGCGCATGGCGGCGCCGGTGCCGGCACGCATCGGTGGTGCGCTGGCGGTGTGTTGGCTCGTTCGCGCCCACCTCTGCGACGCGGCCCCGCGCATCGGCCCCGGTTCGCTGGCGACGCGTGCGGCCACCGCGTAGCATCGCCTCGACCCAGCGCCGCTGCGGCGCGCCGCACCACGAGGATCCATGCACACGCCGACCACCGCCTACGCCTTCACCGCGACCACGCTCGACGGGCAGGCGCAGCCGCTTGCCGACTACGCCGGCAAGGTGCTGTTGATCGTCAACGTCGCCTCCAAGTGCGGTTTCACCCCGCAGTACGCCGGGCTGCAGGCGCTGTGGCAGCGTTATCGCGAGCGCGGGCTGGTGGTGCTGGGTTTTCCCTGCGACCAGTTCGGCCATCAGGAGCCGGGCGATGCCGCCGAGATCCGCCAGTTCTGTTCGCTCAGCTACGACGTGGATTTCCCGATGTTCGCCAAGGTGCAGGTCAACGGCGACGGCGCGCATCCACTGTGGCGCTGGCTCAAGCAGCAGAAATCCGGGCTGCTCGGCATCGCCGCGATCAAGTGGAATTTCAGCAAGTTCCTGGTCGGCCGCGATGGTCAGGTGCTGGCGCGTTATGCGCCGACCGACAAGCCGGAAGCGCTGGCCGACGAGATCGAGCGGGCGCTGGGGTAACGATTCGGCCGAGGACGCTCGGCGTGGTCTTGAATGCTGGATGCTTGCTCTTGTGGGAGGGACTTCAGTCCCGACGCGTTCGAGTTAAAGGCGTCGGGACTGAAGTCCCTCCCACACTATTTCGCCACTATTCGCTTTGACCTGCCGCCGTATCGCTTATCCGGTAGGAGCGGCTTCAGCCGCGATGTTTTACCGGGAAAGCCCATCGCGGCTGAAGCCGCTCCTACAACGGGAGACGCGCAGCGCCATCACTTCTCGACGAACGCGCGCTCGAACACGTAATGCCCCGGCGAGCCGATGCGCGGCGAGGCGACGAAGCCGCGGGCGTCCAGGGTATGGCGCAGGTCGGCCAGCATCTGCGGGCTGCCGCAGATCATCGCGCGGTCGTGTTCCGGGTTCAGCGGCGGCAGGCCGAGGGTGCGCTGCATTTCGCCGCTCTCGAGCAACTCGGTGAGGCGGCCGCGGTTGCGGAAGTCCTCGCGGGTCACCGCCGGGTAGTACAGCAGCTTTTCGCGGATGGTCTCGCCGAGGAACTCGTGCTGCGGCAGTTCCTTCTCGAAGTAGTCGCGGTAGGCCAGGTCCTTCTCGAAGCGCACGCCGTGGGTGAGGATCACCTTGTCGAAGCGCTCGTAGGTCTCCGGGTCCTTGATCACCGACAGCCATGGCGCCAGGCCGGTGCCGGTGCCCAGCAGGTACAGGTGACGGCCCGGATGCAGGTCGCTGATCAGCAGGGTGCCGGTGGGCTTCTTGCCGACCAGCACCGAATCGCCCGGCTTGATGTGCTGCAGGCGCGAGGTCAGCGGGCCGTCCGGCACCTTGATGCTGAAGAACTCCAGTTGCTCTTCCCAGTTGGCGCTGGCGATGGAATAGGCGCGCAGCAGCGGCCGCGTCTCCGTCTCCAGGCCGATCATCACGAACTGGCCGTTGTCGAAACGGAAGCCGTCGTTGCGGGTGGTGGTGAAGCTGAAGTAGTCCTCGGTCCAGTGGCGGACATCGAGCACCGTTTCGGGGCCAAAAGCGGAAGACATGCCGTTGATCGTGATGGGGAAGGAACGGCGGCCATTCTACCCCATGCCGGTTCAAATGAGATCAACTCTCATTTGGGGGTGGGCCGATCGCGGCGATCCGGCTCACTTCTCGAACGAGACCTCGTAGGACAGGTACAGCGGCGCTTGCGGCGGCGCCAGCAGCGAGCGCTGGCGCAGGAAACGTTCCAGGCACAAGGCCAGCGGGGTGGTGCCGTTGCGCCAACTGGCGCCGACGCTGCCGTCGGCCTGCACCTGCACCACCACGGTGAACGGCGAGGTGTCCGGACGCGGCGTGGCGCAACTGGCCACGCCCTCGTCCAGCGCCGCGCGCTGCAGGGTCTGCAGGCGTTCCTGCATGGCCGCCGGCAGGCCGGCCTCGTCGCGGTCGGCCAGGGCCTTGGCCGCGGCGTAGTCGGGCGGCGCCGGCGTGTCCGCGGCGGGAGCGGCGAGCGCCGGGACGGCGAGGGCGGCGGCGAACAGGCAGGGCAGGGTACGGAACATGGCGGTGTCGGAAGGGGCGGACGGGCTAACGATACCCAGCGGCCTGCAGTTCGAACAGTTCCGCGTAGCGGCCGCCCTGCGCCATCAGTTCATCATGGGTGCCGCTGGCCTCGATCCGCCCGTCGGCCAGGACCAGGATGCGGTCGGCCATGCGCACGCTGGAGAAGCGGTGCGAGATCAGCACCGCGGTGCGGTTGTCGGACAGTTCCTTGAAGCGCTGGAACACCTCGAACTCGCTGCGCGCGTCCAGCGCGGCGGTCGGCTCGTCGAGGATCATCACCTGCGCGTCGCGCATGTAGGCGCGGGCGATGGCGATCTTCTGCCACTGCCCGCCGGAGAGGTCCACACCGGTCTTGAAGCGGCGCCCGATCACCTGCGCGTAGCCCTGCGGCAGGCCGTCGATCAACTCGGCGGCCATCGCCCGCTGCGCGGCGGCGCGGATCCGCGGCGCGTCGTCCAGCGCGTCGACCTGGCCGACGCCGATGTTCTCGCCCGCACTGAAGTGATAGCGCACGAAATCCTGGAAGATCACCCCGAGGTTGGCGCGCAGGTCGTCCAGGTCGTAGTCGCGCAGGTCGCGCCCGTCGAGCAGGATGCGGCCCTCGTCCGGGTCGTACAGCCGCGCCAGCAGCTTGACCAGGGTGGTCTTGCCGGCGCCGTTCTCGCCGACCAGGGCCAGCACTTCGCCCGCGCGCAGGGCGAAGTCCAGGTGCCGCACCGCCCACTGTTCGGCGTCCGGGTAGCGGAAGCCGACGTTCTCGAACACGAAGCCCTGCACGATCGGCCGCGGCACCGGTACCGCGCCCGGGCGGGTGCGGATCTCCGGGACGATGCGGAAGAACGAGTACAGGTCGTCCAGGTACAGCGCCTGCCCGGCCACCTGCGAGAAGCCGATCAGCAGGCCTTCCAGCAACTGCCGCAGGCGCAGGAAGCTGCCGGCCAGGAAGGTCAGGTCGCCGATGCTGAAGTCGCCGCGCACCGTACGCCAGGCGATGTAGCCGTAGGCGCCGTAGTAGCCCAGCGTGCCCAGCGCCGCCAGCAGGGTGCCCCACAGCATGCGCTTGCGCGCCAGCGCGCGGTTGGCCTGGAAGTAGCGGTCGGCCAGGGCGCGGTAGCGCGCGATCAGGAAGTTGTGCAGGTTGAAGATCTTCACTTCCTTGGCGGTCTCGACGCTGGCGCCGAGCTGGCGCAGGTAGTCGAGCTGGCGGCGCTCGGCCGTCCACTGGAAGTTGAGCGAGTAGCCCAGCGCGTTGAAGTGCGCCTCGCCGATGAAGGCCGGCACCAGCGCCACCGCCAGCAGAGCGATGAGCCACGGCGCGTACACCAGCAGGCCGACCGCGAAGCTGACCACGGTGATCGCGTCCTGCACCTGGCCGAACAACTGGCTCATCAGGTTCATGCGGCCCATGGTCTGGCGCCGCGCGCGGTCCAGCCGGTCCTGCTGCTCCGGATCCTCGAAATCCTCCAGGTCCAGTTGCGCGGCATGCTCCATCAACTGCACGCTGGTGGTGTTGTTGAACAGCTCCGACAGCAGCGTGTCGGCATAGCTGACCAGCCGCGCGAGCAGGTCCGAGGCGATCGCCAGCGCCAGCTCCAGGGCCAGCAGTTCCAGCAGCCGGTTCAGGCGGCCGCTGGCCAGGGCCTGGCCCAGCGTGTCGAACCCGGGCGATTGCCCAACCAGGTGGATGGCCTCGTCGATGATCAGCTTGCCGACGTACAGCGCGGCCACCGGCAGCAGCGCGCGGATCACGCGCAGGCCGATGCTGCTGAGGGTCAGCCAGCGGCTGGTCTGCCAGATCTGGCGCAGGAAGGGCGGCAGGTTGCGCATCGCGTCGAAGCGCTCGCGCAGGCTCGGACTGGTACGGGACGCGGCGCGGGCGCCGCCATGGGAGGGGGAGGTTGAGGCCATCGGCGCATTGTGCCGGGGCAGGGTGTGCGCGGGGAGTGTGGGCTGCGCGGCGACGAAGGCTGCACCGTCGCTGACGCCGGTGGCGGGCGCGCGCTTGCTGAGGGCGGGGCATGGGGTAGCCTCGTCGTTGTCCAGCCGAGGCTGTTGCCATGTTCGTCCCTGCCGTCTCTGTGTTCGCCCGCCTGCGTGCGCATCTGCCGTCGTGGCGCGAACTGCTCGGCTGCACGATTCTCGTCCTGCTTGCCGCCGCGCTGCTGCGGTGTGGCGAGGCGACCATGGTGGTGTTGACGCTGTCGTATGCGGTCTTCGCGATCGGCTACAGCCTGTTCCGCTTGTTCGGCGGTCGTGGTGGCATCGACCTCGAGCAGTTGTGGCGCGAGTTGCTCAATGCGGTCCTTGGGCTGTGCTGATGGGGTTCGTAGCGGCGTGGGCTGCCCGGCGCGACGGCTGTGTCATGCGGCGTGTCGCACCCTCACCCCAACCTCTCTCCTGGGGAGAGGGGCGAGCGCTTCCCTTCTCCCTGCGGGAGAAGGTGCCCCGAAGGGGCGGATGAGGGTACGGGCGAAGCCTCGAAATGCTTGCTACCGCCAGGCGTTCCATGGCGGCCGTACCCTCACCCCAACCCCTCTCCCGGGGGGAGAGGGGCTGATGGAGGCGTCTGGCTGGAGCCTCTTTCGGCTTACTCGTCCAGCCGCAAGGTCAGGCACTTGGCGGCGCCGCCAGCCTTGAGGAATTCGTCCAGCGGGGTCTGCACCACGCGGTAGCCGATCGCGGCCAGTGCGGCGCATAGTTCGGACGAGGCGCGGTTGAGCAGCAGGGTGTCGTCCAGGTCCACCGCGTTGCAGGCGAAGGCGAGGGCGTCGGCCTCGCCGACGGCGATGCGCCGCGAGGCCGGGATGTGCTGGGCGATCGCCTGTTGCGCGTCGGCGTCGAACGCGGCCGGGTAGTACAGCAGGTAGCCGTCGCGCAGCGGGCAGAAGCAGGTGTCCAGGTGATAGAAGCGCGCGTCGATCAGGCGCAGCGGCACCACCTCGATGTCCAGCAGGTCGGTCAGTTCGTGCGCGGCGGCCAGGTCGCTGCGGTGGCCGTGGCCCATCCACAGCCGGCGTGCGCCGCGGTCCAGCAGCGCATCGCCGGCGCCTTCGAAATACACCTGCTCGGGCAATTCCTGGATGCGCAGGCCGGCCTGGCGGCACCAGGCGGCGAACAAGGCTTCCTCGCCACGGCGTTCGGCGTGGCGGAAGCGGCTTGGCACGAAACGGTCGCCGAGCACCAGGCCGGCGTTGGCGCTGAACACCATGTCCGGCAGGCCCGGCGCGGCAGCGATGCAGTCGACGCGGGCGCCTGCCGCCTCGGCCGCGGCCACCAGCGCGTTCCATTGCGCCTGCGCGCGCTCGCGGCTGGCGGCGTGGACGTTGCCTTCCATCCACGGATTGATCACGTAGTCCACCGCGAAGTGCTGCGGCGCGCACATCAGCAGGCGGTGGCGGTAGCTGGCGCTGGCGCGGGACTGCGGTTCGGGGGAGGCGAGGGCCAGGTCGGTCTCGTCGGCCAGGCTGACAGCAAGGGCGTTCTCGATCATGCGCGCGCTCCACGTCTGGGATGCGCGCCACGCTAGCGGCGGCGTGTTGCGGGGACATGTCGGTGGACTGCTGGCGTACGCCAGCGGGATGATCAGCCATTCGGCTGCTGAAAAGCCGGGGATTCGGGATTGGGGATTCGTGCAAGCAGAGCCGCGCGCGCTGGGTTTGCCTGGTGTTGGCATGCGTGGTCGTGCGTCCAGCGGTGAGCATTCGGGAGTTTTGAAATGCTACGCATCCTTGCCGACGACGCGATCCTGCCTCCGAATCCCCAATCCCGAATCCCCAATCCCGGCGCGCAGCGCCCTTACGGCAGCGCCGGCTGCAGCCCCACGCCCAACCGGTTCCAGGCGTTGATCACGGCCACGGCCATGGTCAGCGCGCTGATCCCGGCCGGGTCGAACTGCGCCGTCAGTGCGTCGTACACCGCCTGCGGCGGCGCGCCGGCAGGCAGCGTGGTCAGCGCTTCGGCCCAGTCCAGCGCGGCGCGCTCGCGGGCGTCGAAGAAGCGGCTGTCGCGCCAGGCGGCGAGGGTGTCGAGCTTGCGCGGTTCGGTGCCCGCCCTGCGCAGGGCGGTGGCATGCATGTCGATGCAGTAGGCGCAGCCGTTGAGCTGGGAGACGCGCAGGAACACCAGTTCGGTGAGGGCACTGCCGAGCGTGCCGTCGTGGACCTGCTGGCTGGCGCTGAGCAGGGCGCGGAATGCGTCGGGTTCGTGGCGGGTGTAGTCGATGCGATGGAAGTGCATGGTGGGTCGCGCATGGCGGCCACCATGGCCGCCTTCCCCTCCAGGACGCGGCGGTGCGTCGCGGCGTGACAGCGCCGGCGCAGGTCAGTCACGGCTGGCTGCAGGTCGCGCCGTCGGCACCGGCAGCTTGTCCGGGTTCATCAGCGTCAGCACCTCGGCGATGCGCTCGCCGTCGATCACCAGCAGCGTCGCCGACTGCAGCCGCGGCCCCAGGAAGCGCAGGATCGCCGGTTCGCCGTTGACCGTGCCGATCCGTGCCTGCAGGCCCAGGCCGCGCCGCGCCACGGCCCAGTACAGCCGGCCGATGCGCTCGGCGCCGTGCAGGGGGCGCAGGCTGGCGGTGACCTTGCCACCGCCGTCGGAGCGCAACTGCGCGTCGGCGTGCAGCAAGGCGACGATGGCGGCGCGATCGCCGCGCTGCGAGGCGTGCAGGAAGCGCTCCAGCAGCTGGCGGTGGCGTTCGGGCGTGACCGCGAAGCGCGCCTGGCCCTGGCCGAGCCGTTCGCGCGCCCGATGCACCAGTTGCCGGCAGCCGGCCTCGCTGCGCTCCAGGGTGCGGCCGATCTGCGCGTAGTCGTGGTCGAAGGCCTCCTTCAGCAGGAACGCCGCGCGCTCGTGCGGGTTCAGCCGCTCCAGCAATGCCAGGAACGCCAGCGACACCTGCTCGGCGCGGTCATGGCGCTCGGCCGGGTCGGCGTCGTCGGCGATCTCCAGCGGCTCGGGCAGCCACGGGCCGACGTAGTGCACGCGGCCGCTGCGCGCCGCGCGCAGGCGGTCCAGGCCGAGCCGGGTGGTGGCGGTCACCAGCCAGGCTTCGGGGTCGCGGATCGTGCCGCGGTCGCTGGCCTGCCAGCGCAGCCAGGCGTCCTGCACGATGTCCTCGGCGTCGGCGCGGCTGCCGAGCAGGCGGTAGGCCAGGCCGAACAGCCGGGGGCGGTGGGATTCGAAGGTCGGATCGTGGGTCATGACGACCAGGACGGAACAGGGCGTGCCGGTGTGACAGCGGGCGGGGCCGCCACTTTGCCCTAAAATGGGCGGGTTTCCCCCCGCCAGCCGCAGAGCCAGCCGTGACCTCGATCAAGCAGGAAGACCTCATCCAGTCCGTCGCCGACGCGCTGCAGTACATCAGCTACTACCATCCGGTCGACTACATCAAGAATCTGTCCGCGGCCTACGAGCGCGAGCAGTCGCCGGCGGCCAAGGACGCCATCGCGCAGATCCTGATCAATTCGCGCATGTGCGCCGAGGGCCACCGGCCGATCTGCCAGGACACCGGCATCGTCACCGTGTTCCTCGAGATCGGCATGAACGTGCGCTGGGACGACGCCACCATGGGCGTGGAAGACATGGTCAACGAGGGCGTGCGCCGCGCCTACAACCATCCGGACAACAAGCTGCGCGCCTCGGTGCTGGCCGACCCGGCCGGCAAGCGCCAGAACACCAAGGACAACACCCCGGCGGTGGTCAACGTTAAGGTCGTCCCCGGCGACACCGTCGACGTCATCGTCGCGGCCAAGGGCGGCGGCTCGGAGGCCAAGAGCAAGTTCGCCATGCTCAATCCCTCCGACTCCATCGTCGACTGGGTGCTCAAGACCGTGCCGACCATGGGCGCCGGCTGGTGTCCGCCGGGCATGCTCGGCATCGGCATCGGCGGCACCGCCGAGAAGGCGATGCTGCTGGCCAAGGAAGCGCTGATGGAGCCGATCGACATCGTCGACCTGCAGGCCCGCGGCGCGTCCAACCGTGCCGAGGAGCTGCGCCTGGAGCTGTACGAGAAGGTCAACGCGCTGGGCATCGGCGCGCAGGGCCTGGGCGGCCTGACCACGGTGCTGGACATCAAGGTCAAGGACTACCCGACCCACGCCGCCAACCTGCCGGTGGCGCTGATCCCCAATTGCGCGGCGACCCGCCATGCGCACTTCACCCTGGACGGCAGCGGCGCGGTGATGCTGGATCCGCCCTCGCTGGAGGACTGGCCCAAGCTCACCTACAACCCGACCAATGCGCGCCGGGTGAACCTGGACACCATCACCCGCGAGGAAGTGGCCAGCTTCAAGCCAGGCGAGACGATCCTGCTCAACGGCAAGCTGCTCACCGGCCGCGACGCCGCGCACAAGCGCATGATCGACATGCTCAACCGCGGCGAGACGCTGCCGGTGGACTTCACCAACCGCTTCATCTACTACGTCGGCCCGGTCGATCCGGTGCGCGACGAAGTGGTCGGCCCGGCCGGCCCCACCACCGCCACGCGCATGGACAAGTTCACCCGGCAGATGCTGGAGCAGACCGGCCTGCTGGGCATGGTCGGCAAGTCCGAGCGCGGCGATGCGGCGATCGCCGCGATCCGCGACAACAAGGCGGTGTACCTGATGGCGGTCGGTGGTTCGGCCTACCTGGTGTCCAAGGCGATCAAGGCCAGCAAGGTGCTGGCGTTCGAAGACCTGGGCATGGAGGCGATCTACGAGTTCGAGGTCAAGGACATGCCGGTGACCGTGGCGGTCGATGCCAGCGGCGAGTCGGTGCACAAGACCGGCCCGCGCGAGTGGCAGGCGCGCATCGGCAAGATCCCGGTGGTGGTCGAGGCCTGATCGGCCGCAGCGCGAACGCCGGCGAAGTCGCCGGCGTCGTGCGCGGCGCTGGCGGTGCGCCGGCGCCGCGGCAATAATCGGCGCTGGTTCCGCCTCCGGGGAAAGCGTCGTGTCCATCGTGCTTTACGGCTCGCCCAGTACCGCCTCGTTCGTCGTGCACTGGTTGCTGATCGAACTGCAGGTCGATTTCGAACTGCGCATGCTCGATTTCGAGCGCCAGGAGCAGAAGAGCCCCGAGTACCTGGCGCTCAACCCGCAGGGGCGGGTACCGACCCTGGTGCTGGACGGGCAGGTGCTGACCGAATCGGTCGCCATCGCCATGCACCTGGCCGACCTCTATCCGCACGCCGGCCTGGCGCCGCCGCCCGGCACCCATGAACGCGCGGCCTATTACCGCTGGATGCTGTTCGGCGCCTACACTCTGATGCCGGCCTACCGCGACTGGTTCTATCCCGACGAACCGGCCGGCGCCGACAATGCCGAGCGCGTGCGCGCCAGTGCCCGCACGTTCCTGGAAAAGGCCTGGGACGAGGTGGCGGCCCACCTGGAGCAGGGCGGCCCGTATCTGCTCGGCGAGCACTGCAGCGCCGCCGACTTCGTGCTGGTCATGCTGATGCGCTGGTCGCGCAACATGCCGCGGCCCACCGACAGCTGGCCGGCGCTGAAGGCGCTGGCCGACAGGATGAAGGCGCGCCCGGCGTTCCACGAGACCTATCGGCGGGAAGGCATTACCGATTGGGCGTGAGGTATGGCGCGGAAGCGTGGTTCCGGAAGCAACGGTGGCTATGTCGTGGGGCGTCGGCTGTTGGGGCGCGGCAGCTTCCCCGGACAACGAAGATAGGTTCGTTGAGACTCCGCTCATCCTTTTTTCTGGTCTTCGACATGAGAGTCGCCGAATCAGCAAAGCGCTGATTCACAAGCACGTGCGCTGACCGCTCACGTGATTCACCGCGCGCAAGAGGCGTCGCGCGTCGCCGAGCAGCATGCGGCGCCCCCTCCTGCGTCACGTTGTCGCACCCGCCACTGCGGCCGACCCGCTGCCGACGCGGCCGCCTAGAATGATGCGGTGTCCGTCCTCCGTGCTCCCGCCCGACTGCGCCGCCTGATGCGCTGGCCCGCCTTGCTGGCCGCGCTGTTGCTGGTGGTCGCGCCGGTGGCCAGCCGGCTGCTGGAGACCGCAAGCCTGTCGGTGCCGATGTGCACGACGGCCGGGTTGCAGGCGATGCCGGAACTGCCACCGGAACACGGTGCCGCGCACGCGATCCACGCCGATCACCACGAGGTGTCGAGCGCACAGCGCGACCATGGCCCGGCGCATGCCGCCTGCGATTACTGCCTGCTCGCCGCACGGCTGCTGCCGTGGCTGGCGATCGTCCTGCTGCTGGCCACGGCCTTGCCGGCGCCGAGGGCCGCGACGCCGCTGCGTCATCGCGTCCATGCCGCTGTGCGCTGGCGTGCGCACGGCGCACGCGGGCCGCCACCGAATCTCCAGAACGCTCTCCTGTTTCCGGTGCGCTAGGCGCGCCGGCGCCGTTCTTTTCTGGAGTTCACCTCATGCCTCAGTTCCTGCCGTCGCCCGCGCGGGCGGCGTTGTCGTGCTGCATTCTTGTCAGTCTGTTTCCCGCTTTCGGCCATGCCGAGGCGCCCGATGCCACCACCCTCGACCGGATGCAGGTGACCGCCACCGCGCCGGTCGCGCCGCTGACCTGGACGGTCGATCCGAAGCTGCCGCGGCAGCCGGTGCCGGCCAGCGACGGCGCCGACTATCTGAAGACCGTGCCGGGCTTTGCCGCGATCCGCAACGGCGGCACCAACGGCGATCCGGTGCTGCGCGGCATGTTCGGCTCGCGGCTCAACGTGCTCAGCAACGACGGCACCCTGGTCGGCGCGTGCCCGGCGCGGATGGACAACGCCTTGTCCTACATCGCGCCGGAGACCTTCGACCGGCTCACCATCGTCAAGGGCCCGCAGACCGTGCGCTGGGGACCCGGCGCCTCCGCCGGCACCGTGCGCTTCGAGCGCGACACCCCGCATTACGCGGCGCCGACGCTGGAAGGCGAGGCCAGCGCGCTGGTCGGGTCCTGGAACCGCAACGATCAGAATCTGGACCTGCGCGGCGGCAACCGCAGCGGCTACGCCCGCGTGGACGCCAACCGCTCCGAGTCCGGCGACTACCGCGATGGCGACGGCGCAGTGGTGCCGTCGCGCTGGCGCAAGTGGAATGCCGACGCCGCGGTCGGCTGGACCCCGGACCCGGACACCCTGCTGGAACTCTCCGCCGGCAGCGGCGACGGCCTGGCTCGCTACGCCGGGCGCAGCATGGACGGCACCCAGTTCCGTCGCACCAGCTACGCCGCGCGCTTCGAGCGCACCGACCTGCCCGGCGCCTGGGAAGCGCTGCGCGCCAACGCCTACGTCAACGACGCCGACCACGTCATGGACAACTACACGTTGCGCCGGCCCAACCCGCAGTCGGCGATGCCGATGCCGATGGCCGCCAACGTGGACCGGCGCACCAGCGGCGGGCGCGTGGAATCGGAGTGGCGCTGGGACCAGGTCGTGGTCCAGGCCGGCGTCGACACCCAGCAAAGCCGCCACCGCGACCGCAGCGCCAGCGGCGAGGGCGCATACCGGACCGTGCCGTGGCGCACCGACGCGCGGTTCGACAATCTCGGCGCCTTCGCCGAGGCGACCTTCGGCGCCGGCACGGCGCAGCGCTGGATCGCCGGCCTGCGCCTGGACCGCGCGCAGGTCGAGGACACCCGGCGCAGCATCGGCATGATGGGCATGCCCAATCCCACTGCCGGACAGACGCGCAGCGAAGACCTGGGCAGCGGTTTTCTGCGCGTGGAGCGCAACCTCTCGGCCGACACCGTCTGGTATGCCGGCCTGGGCCGCAGCGCACGCATGCCGGACTACTGGGAGCTGTTCTCTGCCGACATGGGCCCGATGGGCGCGGCCAACGCCTTCGCCGGGCTGCGCCCGGAACGCACCACCCAGCTCGATCTCGGCCTGCAGTACCGCGGCGCGACCGTGCAGGGTTGGGTCTCCGCCTACGCCGGGCGGGTGCAGGACTTCATCCTCTTCACCTATGCCGACGGCGGCATGATGGGCACCACCACCCGCGTCGACAATGTCGATGCGCGCATCGCCGGCGCCGAGGCGGGAATGGATTGGCAGCCGTTGCACGGCCTGACCCTCGGCGGCACGCTGGCCTACGCCTGGGGCGAGAACCGCAGCGACGGCACGCCCTTGCCGCAGATGCCGCCGCTGGAATCGCGGCTCCGACTGGAGTGGGAAGGGCAGCGCTGGTCGGCCGGGGCGTTGCTGCGCGCGGTGGCGCGGCAGGGGCGGGTGGCGTTGGACCAGGGCAATGTGGTCGGCCGCGACCTCGGCCGCAGCGCCGGTTTCGCCACGCTGGGGGTGAGCGGCGGCTACCGGGTCAGTGAGGGGCTGCGGCTGAGCGCCGGCATCGACAACGTGTTCGACCGCCGCTACAGCGAACATCTCAACCTGGCCGGCAGCGCCGACTTCGGCTTCCCGGCCGATCCGGTTCGCATCGCCGAACCGGGCCGCAATCTGTGGCTGAAGGGCAACTACCGGTTCTGAGCGATCGGTGCACGCGACGCCCAGGCGGGCGTCGCGTGCGCCGCTCAGCCGTGGCCGATCAGAACCATTCCAGCAGCGAGATGCCGACGCCGACGTAGGTGGCGCGGTGGTTGTAGTCGATCATGCTCTCGCCATAGCCGTCGAACACCTGCACATGGCCGCGCAGCAGGTTGCTGATCGGGAAGCCCCAGTCCAGCTGCACCGCGCCGTGCGAGCGGTCGCCGCCGCGCAGCGAATGCCGTGCCATCAGCGCCACCTCGTGGCCGTTGCGGTTGTAGATCAGGGTCGCGTCGCCGCGGCCCATGTAGTCCTCGATGTCCGGATTGTTGTCTTGCTTGCGGCTCTCCGGGATGCGGTACCAGGGGCGCAGCACCAGCGCCCAGTTGTCGCGGTCCAGGCCGATGTTGAGCATCGCCCGGTTCCAGCTGCGCGACAGCGGATCGCTGCGGCCGTTGGACTGGTGGGTCAGCTGGATGCCGGTCATCCGTCCCTTCCAGCCGAACAGGCTGTAGTTGTTGCGGAACACCAGCATCAGTTCCGGCTCGTAGTTGGTCTCGCGGAACGGCCGCGACTGCTCCGCGTTGTAGACCTGCCAGCGCGAGCTCTGGGTATACGCGCCCCACAGGTCGCCGTTGTCGCCGAAGATGTTCTCCACGATCTTGGTCTTGAAGCTCAGCTGGAACTTCGCCTCCACGCTGTCCAGCGGCTCGGCGGTGGTCACCGTGTTGACCGGGTTCGGCGAGGACGGCAGCTCGTTCTTCTTGCTGGTCCAGAACGCCGGCAGCAGGTACACCGGCTTGTAGGCGCGCAGCTGGAAGGTGCCCAGCTTGGAGTCCTTGGCCAGTTCCCAGCGGCTGTCCAGCAGCGAGCCCTTGCCGGCATTGGCGATGGTGCTGTCGTAGCGGTCCTGCTTGAAGATCGCGGCGGCGCGCTGGCGGGTGCGCTCGGCGACGCCGGCGTCTTCCGGCACGCTGGCGTCCAGCTGTTGCTTCTGGCGTTCGCTGGCAGCCTGCGCCGCGGCATCGGCGGCCTGCGGATCGGCGGTGCGGCGCGACAACGCCTGGTCGTAGCAGGCCAGGCGGGCGGCGTCGCTGGAAATCGCCACGCAGGCTTCCGGCGAGGCGGGGGTGGGCAGGACTTCCTGCGCGTGCGCAAGCGGCACGGCCGCGATCGACAGCAGCAACAGGGGACGGACCTGACGATGGGACATGCGGTTCTCGCTGCAACGGGCGGCGCGGGCGGGTGGTGCGCTGCCGGGGTGAATGGCCGGCAGGGAAAATACAGGAAGTGACGACAACAGGGTCATCACACGTTCATGCTGCCGCCGCGACGCCGGCTTCAGGCGTGCTGCGTCAGAGCAGCCAGGCCACCGCGAACACCGCGAGCATCGCCAGCGCCAGGCCGAGCTTGGCGGCGGTGCCCAGGACGATGCCCAGCCAGGTGCCGACGCCGACGCGGGTCGCCTGGCGCAGTTCGCGGCCGTGCCAGTACTCCCCGGCCAGAGCACCGACGAAGGGGCCGACGAACAGCCCGATCGGCATGAAGAACATGCCGGCGATCCCGCCCAGCACCGATCCCCACAGCGCCTTGCGGCTGGCGCCGACGCGCTGCGCACCGAACGCGGTAGCCAGCAGGTCGACCAGCAGCGACAGCGCGGTGAGCACGCCCAGCACGGTCAGCGTCGGCCAGCCGAGCCGCTGGAAGCCGTCGGCCCAGGCCGCCAGCAGCATCCCGGCGAACATCAGCGGCGTGCCGGGCAGGGCCGGCAGCAGCACCCCTGCCAGCCCGACCAGAACCAGGAGGCCGGCACAGATGTAATAGATGAACGCAGGGTCCACGTGGCTCACCGCGGGGGAGGTTTGGGGGTTGACAGACGGGGTCTTTTTGCTGATTGCATTTTCATTTTGACCGGGGTAAGTTGCAGCCGCTGCGTTTGCAAAGGTCACCGTGAATCGTGGCCTGATGCGGTAGATCCACCGATCCGCTACATCGTTATACCTCGCTTCCTCCTTGCAACCAGCCGCCGCACCCCACGGCGTACCCACCCCTGAGACGTGTTCCAAGGAGTAAGTCGATCATGAACGGCACTGGCAATCGCGAAAACGGCACCGTGAAGTGGTTCAACGATGCCAAGGG